>NZ_JALJZW010000003.1:0-77500 GCF_024171495.1 Deinococcus sp. HSC-46F16 | reverse complement strand
GAGCCCTACCGGCTCGTCCTCGACCGGGAGGCGGTGCCGGAACGTCTGCGGGCCTCCGCGTCCCCCTCCCGGCGGCAGGACGTGCCCGATGGTCCCTTCGCCCGGCGGCGCTATCTCTCGCGCGACGTGCTGACGGTGACGCTGCCCCTGGCCCCCGAACCCGACCCCTGGCTGCGGCTGTCCCCACCCGAGGAGGTGGGGGCATGACCCCGCTGCACCTCTCCCGCCTGACCTTCGACGACCGCAACCCCCGCACGGCCCGCGACCTCGCCAGCCCCTACGCGCTGCACCAGACCCTGCGCTGGGCCTTTCCGGGGGCGGGGGTGGAGGGAGCACCCCTGCCGAACGGTGAGCGGCTGCTGTGGCGACAGGAGGACCGTGCTGGCCTCCTCGTCCAGAGTCTGACCCCGCCCGACTGGGAGGCGCTGAACGCCCGGAACCCCGGCTCGCTGCGGGCCTGGGAGGTCAAGGCGGTGGACCTGACCGGAGCGCTGACCCCCGGCCGCCCCCTGCGCTTCCGCCTGCGGGCGAACGTGACCGTGCGGAAGCTCGACGAGCGGGGCCGCAGCCGCCGCCACGCCCTGCGCGGCCCGCACGAACAGCTCGGCTGGCTGGAACGGCAGGGCGAGCAGCACGGCTTCGATCTCCTCGCCGCCGACATCGCCCACAGCGGCACCGTCCGCACCCGCAAGGGCGCCCAGACGCTGACCCTTCACACCGTCACCTTCGAGGGGCGCCTGTGCGTCACCGACCCGGCAGCCCTGCTGAACGCGGTGCGCGGCGGCCTGGGCCACGCGAAGGCGCTGGGCTGCGGGCTGCTGAGCCTGGGACCGGGGTGATCCCCGCTCCCGGAGGTACTCCATGACCGATCCAGCCTCCATCCCACCGACCTCGAACGCCATCGTCTGGCAGCGGCAGAACCTGCGCGAGCTGCCCAAGTTCCGCGATGGGACGACCTATCTCTACCTCGACCACAGCAAACTGGAGCAGGACGGCCGGGGCGTGCGGGCCTACCACCCGGAGGGCATGGTGACCATCCCGGCGGCCAGCCTCAGTGTGCTGCTGCTGGGGCCGGGCTGCTCGGTCAGCCACGAGGCGGTCAAGGCCCTCTCCGACACGGGCTGCTCGCTGCTGTGGGTGGGCGAGGAAGGTGTGCGGCTCTACGCCAGCGGCCTGGGTGAAACACGTAGCGCGGCGCGGCTTCAGCGGCAGGCGCTGCTGTGGGCCAATCCGCACAGCCGCCTGCGCGTGGTGCGCCAGATGTACGCGATGCGCTTTCCGGAAGGATTGCCCGAGGACCTCACCCTCCAGCAGATTCGCGGGCGCGAGGGGGCGCGGGTGCGCGACGCCTATGCCCGCTACAGCCGGGCGCACGGGGTCAAGTGGGACACCCGCCAGTACAAGCAGCAGGACTGGAACCGCGCCACGCCCGTGAACAAGGCGGTCAGCGCCGGGAACGCCTGCCTGTACGGCCTCGCGCACGCGGCGATCCTGAGCATGGGCTACAGCCCTGCGCTGGGCTTCGTCCACACCGGCAAGATGCTCAGCTTCGTCTACGACGTGGCCGACCTCTACAAGCTGGAGGTGGTGCTGCCCGTCGCCTTCCGCGAGGCGGCCACCCCCGGCGACGATCTGGAGCGGCGTGTCCGCACGGGCCTGCGCGACCACATGACCAAGCTGAGATTGCTGGAGCGCATGGCCGCTGACCTCCTGCACCTGCTGGGCGGCGACGACCCCGACCCCGAGCCGACGGCCCCCGGCGACCTGTGGGACCCGGAGGGCAACGCGGCGGGTGGGGTGAACCATGCTGATCATGACTCTTGAGGCCGTGCCCGAGAGCCTGCGCGGCGAACTCTCGCGCTGGCTGATCGAGGTGCAGCCGGGCGTGTACGTGGGCAACGCCTCGGCGCTGGTGCGCGATCTATTGTGGGACAAAGCTGTGGGGCATACCCGCCGTGGCCGCTGCACCCAGGTCTACCGGGCGAACAACGAGCAGGGCTTTGTGATTCGCACCCACGGGGACGTGACCCGCCGGGTAGTTGACCTCGACGGATACCAGCTCGTTGCCGTCCGCAATGCCCGCTATGCAGAATTGGCCCAGGAGTACAACCCTCCAGAGGACGATGACAAATTGTGATTTGAATCGAGGAGGGGGTACGGGCCTTCTCCGGTGGTGAGGAGCAGGAGAGGCCGCGTTTCTGAAGTGTTTTCCCCACGGGTGTGGGGATGGCCCGACAACGCAGCGAAACGGGCGCAGATCATCGCCGTTTTCCCCACGGGTGTGGGGATGGCCCGTCGTGCCCTACGCCAACCCTGTCGGGCACCGCGTTTTCCCCACGGGTGTGGGGATGGCCCGCCCCGCTGCCCGCCCGAGGTCGGACGCGCTCAGTTTTCCCCACGGGTGTGGGGATGGCCCGGACACGCAGGGCCGCAGGCTGTGGCGCTGCTCGTTTTCCCCACGGGTGTGGGGATGGCCCGTCCTCGCCCGTCATCCCTGCCCCCTGTGGTGGGTTTTCCCCACGGGTGTGGGGATGGCCCGCGACTGGGAGAGGACCGCCTCGCCGCCCAGAAGTTTTCCCCACGGGTGTGGGGATGGCCCGCCCCCCGTGATGCTGGACGTGTAGCCCAGCATGTTTTCCCCACGGGTGTGGGGATGGCCCGACCTCGCCCGGCTGAACGGGGAGCGGGAGGCGGTTTTCCCCACGGGTGTGGGGATGGCCCGGCGGGCGCAACCGATACCGCCGTGGCGACCGAGTTTTCCCCACGGGTGTGGGGATGGCCCGCCCAGCCCCACATGGAGCTGCTGGAACGCATCGTTTTCCCCACGGGTGTGGGGATGGCCCGGACTGGGCCGAAATGGACGATGCCCTGCGGGCGTTTTCCCCACGGGTGTGGGGATGGCCCGTTGGCGTAATAATTTTTCTTCCTCATTTCACGGTTTTCCCCACGGGTGTGGGGATGGCCCGCCCAGCTTGC
Source organism: Deinococcus sp. HSC-46F16 (assembly GCF_024171495.1). Classification (NCBI taxonomy): domain Bacteria; kingdom Thermotogati; phylum Deinococcota; class Deinococci; order Deinococcales; family Deinococcaceae; genus Deinococcus; species Deinococcus sp. HSC-46F16. The sequence continues at coordinate 74,524 of NZ_JALJZW010000003.1, read as the reverse complement.
GGCGCGGGCAGGGGTGAGCGAGGTTTTCCCCACGGGTGTGGGGATGGCCCGCACGGTGCCGCCCGTGGCGACCCTGCCGCACAGTTTTCCCCACGGGTGTGGGGATGGCCCGAGCAGCAAAGCGTGGGGTCATCCGGGCTGCCAGTTTTCCCCACGGGTGTGGGGATGGCCCGGGCCGCTGCGATTTCTCCCCACTTGGTGCCTGGTTTTCCCCACGGGTGTGGGGATGGCCCGTGCGAGACGCGCCCGATCAACTGGGCAGGCAAGTTTTCCCCACGGGTGTGGGGATGGCCCGGCGTACCTGCTGGCCGCGCTGACCGTGCTCTAGTTTTCCCCACGGGTGTGGGGATGGCCCGGTAGCCGTTCACCAGCTCACGGGTGACGCGCAGTTTTCCCCACGGGTGTGGGGATGGCCCGGAAGCCGCCCGGTTGCAGGGTCACGGGTTCCCGTTTTCCCCACGGGTGTGGGGATGGCCCGAGCGACCCCCTGCACGCCCGCTTCGGGAAAAAGTTTTCCCCACGGGTGTGGGGATGGCCCGGCAGGACGGGAATACTGATTCCTACCGCTTCCGTTTTCCCCACGGGTGTGGGGATGGCCCGTCGCGTAGGTGTTGGGGTCAGTGCGGGGCGTGGTTTTCCCCACGGGTGTGGGGATGGCCCGCACGGCCCTGTGCAGGTGCTCCTCGCCTCGCCGTTTTCCCCACGGGTGTGGGGATGGCCCGGCGTACCTGCTGGCCGCGCTGACCGTGCTCTAGTTTTCCCCACGGGTGTGGGGATGGCCCGGCGCGGCGGTTGGGTCCATGCTCGTTGAACTGGTTTTCCCCACGGGTGTGGGGATGGCCCGCTGCCCGGCGAGCTGGTGACGCTGGAGTTGAAGTTTTCCCCACGGGTGTGGGGATGGCCCGGTTTACAGAAGCCGCGAGCGCCCCCACCGACGGTTTTCCCCACGGGTGTGGGGATGGCCCGCCCGCCCCGAAGCCGGAACCCGCCCCGGTGCCGTTTTCCCCACGGGTGTGGGGATGGCCCGCACTACATCCGCCGCTCCGGTGTCGCCATTGCGTTTTCCCCACGGGTGTGGGGATGGCCCGTAGACGACTACAGCGCCCCAGTGAACTACTGGGTTTTCCCCACGGGTGTGGGGATGGCCCGCGGTGGACGCTGATGGGCACCGGGCGGGCCTAGTTTTCCCCACGGGTGTGGGGATGGCCCGCCCGACCCGGCCACCATCACGGGGGAGTGGGTGTTTTCCCCACGGGTGTGGGGATGGCCCGGAATGGGACGCGGAGATGACCCGCATGGAGGCGTTTTCCCCACGGGTGTGGGGATGGCCCGGGCAGCGGCAGCTACTTGCACCCGGTCAGCAAGTTTTCCCCACGGGTGTGGGGATGGCCCGGAAACCCCGACATGACCGAACCTGTAAGCCTTGTTTTCCCCACGGGTGTGGGGATGGCCCGTCGGCCATGCTGGGTTGCTTGGGCATCGGCACGTTTTCCCCACGGGTGTGGGGATGGCCCGATGGCCCCGATGGTGGGGTTGACCTCGTCGGCGTTTTCCCCACGGGTGTGGGGATGGCCCGGAGGGTGTCAGCCACGACGCATCTCCTCTCGCGTTTTCCCCACGGGTGTGGGGATGGCCCGGGCGTGGCCGCCCGCCTGCGGGTGCCGTACTCGTTTTCCCCACGGGTGTGGGGATGGCCCGGGGCCTCCGATCTGGCCGATGAACTGATCGGCAGTTTTCCCCACGGGTGTGGGGATGGCCCATTTCTCTCCCTCCCCGAGTGGGCCGAGTCCGTGTTTTCCCCACGGGTGTGGGGATGGCCCGCCCGCGCCGAACTCGCGGCGAACCACTTCGCCGTTTTCCCCACGGGTGTGGGGATGGCCCGCCTTCCGGGACGCCAGCGATGGCAACAAAGAAGTTTTCCCCACGGGTGTGGGGATGGCCCGATCGACCTCGCCATCCGGCAGGGGGCGAAATTGTTTTCCCCACGGGTGTGGGGATGGCCCGGCCAGGGCGGGCAGGCGTGGCGGCCCGCCCGCGTTTTCCCCACGGGTGTGGGGATGGCCCGGCGGCAGTGCAGCAGGCGGTGAGCGACAGCGCGTTTTCCCCACGGGTGTGGGGATGGCCCGGACGAGTTGAGTCGGGACGCTGCCGATACTGCGTTTTCCCCACGGGTGTGGGGATGGCCCGCGCAGCTCGCGGCGAATCACCGCCAGCGCCGCGTTTTCCCCACGGGTGTGGGGATGGCCCGGACGTGGAAATCGCCGCCCGGCGCGAGTCGGAGTTTTCCCCACGGGTGTGGGGATGGCCCGCGCCCCAGCAGATCGGCGGCGCGGGCGCGAATGTTTTCCCCACGGGTGTGGGGATGGCCCGACGCCGGGGACAGGGTGCGTGTGTACGTCACCGTTTTCCCCACGGGTGTGGGGATGGCCCGCGCCGGGGCATAGAGCTAACCTTTTCTGTAGAGTTTTCCCCACGGGTGTGGGGATGGCCCGAAGCCGCCCTGAGCGGCCTGGAGCGCCGCCGCGTTTTCCCCACGGGTGTGGGGATGGCCCGCGCAACTCCGGCCAGTCCCCCGACGACGGGGAGTTTTCCCCACGGGTGTGGGGATGGCCCGGCGGTGGGGGGACGGGTGCTGAAGGTGGCCCCGTTTTCCCCACGGGTGTGGGGATGGCCCGGGATGCGCCCGCCGCTCCTGCCCCCCCAAACGGTTTTCCCCACGGGTGTGGGGATGGCCCGCACCTTGCGGGGCTTGTGGGCCTCGCGGCGGGGTTTTCCCCACGGGTGTGGGGATGGCCCGCGGAGGCAGAGCTTAGGGCGCTGGGCTACTCCGTTTTCCCCACGGGTGTGGGGATGGCCCGGCGGAGCGGGCATGAGGCGGCGGCCTACCCTCGTTTTCCCCACGGGTGTGGGGATGGCCCGACCTCCGGGGTCATTGCTGCGCGTCACGCTGGGTTTTCCCCACGGGTGTGGGGATGGCCCGATGCAGATCATCGACACGATGGACCTCGGCCAGTTTTCCCCACGGGTGTGGGGATGGCCCGTGGTCAACTCAGCCTCCAGCGCGGGCAGCGTGGTTTTCCCCACGGGTGTGGGGATGGCCCTGCAACGGGCGATGATGGACGAGGAACTGGCCCGTTTTCCCCACGGGTGTGGGGATGGCCCGCGGGTGCCGATGCCGAACAGGGTGATGGGCTGGTTTTCCCCACGGGTGTGGGGATGGCCCGGTGCGCGGGACTTGCTACGTGTGCGGCAGGGTGTTTTCCCCACGGGTGTGGGGATGGCCCGCCACTGTGACCGCTCTCCCACCATCGGAGAGCGTTTTCCCCACGGGTGTGGGGATGGCCCGCTCGCCCGTGGGCAGGCCGCCTTCGGTGCGGAGTTTTCCCCACGGGTGTGGGGATGGCCCGTCCTCGGGGTCGGTGGTGGGCAGGGCGACGAAGTTTTCCCCACGGGTGTGGGGATGGCCCGACCTGTTGCCCCATCTGCCGGGCGAGTGTGCAGTTTTCCCCACGGGTGTGGGGATGGCCCGAGCAGGTCCAACTCCGGGCCAAAGTCGCAGATGTTTTCCCCACGGGTGTGGGGATGGCCCGGCGAGGCCGCCAACATAGACACCGGAGACGGCGTTTTCCCCACGGGTGTGGGGATGGCCCGCAGCGGCTTACAGCGCCCACGCAGCGAATGCGGTTTTCCCCACGGGTGTGGGGATGGCCCGAGCGCCTGATGGCGCTGGAGCGCATGAGCGAGGTTTTCCCCACGGGTGTGGGGATGGCCCGGAAGAAGAACGGCGAGACTGACCGTTACCGCGGTTTTCCCCACGGGTGTGGGGATGGCCCGCAGAACGCCCAGATTCAGCAGGGCATGGCCCAGTTTTCCCCACGGGTGTGGGGATGGCCCTACCCCGGCTTGAGTCTCGGAGTTGAGACTTTCGAGTGCCCCACGCCTATGGAACAGCCTCTCGCGTCCGCGCCTCCCCCTACTCCCCTCGCCCACGCAGCGTGAAGTGGAAGGTGCTGCCTACCCCCGGCTCGCCCTCGGCCCAGACGCGGCCCCCGTGACGCTCCACGATCTTGCGCACGATGGCGAGACCCATGCCGGTGCCCTCGTAGCGCTCGCGCAGGTTGAGGCGCTGGAACATCTGGAAGACGCGCTCGGCGTACTGCGGCTCGAAGCCGATGCCGTTGTCGCGCACCGTGAAGTGCCAGAAGTCGCCGTCGGGAACGGCGCGGACCTCCACGACGGGGGCCACGCCCTCGCGGCGGAACTTGACCGCATTGCCGATCAGGTTCTGGAACAGTTGCGTCAACTCGCCCGGCGCTCCCAGCACGGTGGGCAGCTCGCCGGTCACAACCTGCGCCCCGGCCGCCTCGGTGGCGCCGTGCAGACGGCCCAGCGCTTCCGCGAGCGGCTCGGCGCTGGGTACGGGCATCAGCGGTTCTTGCACCGCGTTCAGGCGCGAGAAAACGAGGAGGTCGTCGATCAGGCTCTTCATCCGCTCGGCGCCCCGGACCACGAAGTCGAGGTAGCGGCGGCCCTGGGGGTCGAGGCTCTCCGCGTGCCGCCGCACGATCAGCTCGGTGAAGCTGGCGATGGTCCGCAGCGGCTCTTGCAGGTCGTGCGAGGCGACGTAGGCGAAGCGTTCGAGTTCGGCATTGCTGCGCTCGAGGTCGGCGGTGCGCCGCTGGAGGGCACGCGCCTTGTCGGCCCCCTCCAGGGTCAGGCTGAGGCTGCGGGCCACGGTGTCGAGCACCGCCCGGTCGGTCCCGGTCCAGCGCCGCCCCCCGAACAGGCCCACCACGATCACCCCCTGCACCACGCCCGCCACCCGCACGGGCAGCGAGGCCACCGCCGCGATGTGGTCCACCTGCTCGCCCAGCCCGTCGCGGTCACCGTCGTAGGTGTCCTGGTAGAGCGGCTCGCCCGTCTGGTAAGGCACCCACATCGTCGGCGTCTCCCGCAGCGGCAGCCCGCCGTCGAGCTCGCGTTGCAGGGCCTCGCTGCGCAGGTCGCCCACCTGCGAGCGCTTCACCCACAGACGTTCCTCCGGCTCCCAGTACACCGAGTAGCCGTCCGGGAGCAGCGAGAGCATGATCTCCTGTGCCCGGCGAATCAGCAGCCCCGCGTCGGCCTCCAGGGTGAGGTCGCGCGAGAGGTCGGCGAAAGCTTCCAGGGCGCGGGTGCGGGCCTCGAGGGCGTCGCGCTGCGCGGCGAGTTGCCGGGCGCTGTCGGCCCGCTCCAGCGACAGGGCGAGGCTGCGCCCGGCCGAACTCACGATGGCCCGCCCGCGCTCGGACCACCGGCCCTCGGTCTTGAGGCCCACCGCGAGCATCCCCGGCACCTCCGGCCCCACCGCCAGCGGGTAGAGGGCGACCGTGCCGTACTCCTCGGTTTCGGCGACCTGCTGCTCGCCCGCGTCCCAGCCGTCCACGAAGACGGGCTCGCGGGTGCGGGCGGCCTCGGCGAAAGCGGGGGCTTCCAGCGGAATCCCCCCTGTGATGGAGGCCACCACCTCCGGGGCGATGTCGTCGGTCCAGACGCGGGCACGCCACAGCTCGCCCTCGCGCTCGTAGTAGGCCGCGCTGCATTCGGCGAAAAAGGAGCGGAAGACGACCAGCGCCTCCCGCGCGAGGCTGTGCACGTCGGTGCGGGTGCCCACCGCCTCGGTAAACCGCACGAAGGCTTTAAGCGCCGTGGCCTGCTCGGCGAGTTCGCGGGTGCGCTCGGCCACGCGGCCCTCCAGCCGGGCGCGTTCCTCCTGCACCTCCTGATAGAGCTGCGCGTTGTCGAGGGCCACCGCCGCCTGCGCCGCCAGCCCTACCAGCAGATGCTCGGCCCGCTCGTCGAAGTGGTCCGGCTCCGCGTGCCCGAAGAACAGCCCCCCCAGCACGGTTCCCGAGCGCGACACCACGGGCACGGCGAGGTAGCTGCGCACCGGCAGGTGCCCCGGCGGCATGCCCCGGTAGGGGGCGTTGTGCCCGAAGCGCGGGTCCTGGGTGATGTCCCCCGAGCGCACCACGGCCTGCCCGGTTAGGGTCGGCCCGAACACCTGCGTCGGGCGCGGCGGGGGAAAGGCGGCAAAAGCCTCGCGGGGCGCCCCCGACAGCGTGTATAGGGGAAAGGACTCGGCGCCGGACGGGTTGTAGAACAGCGCTCCGTACTCGGCCCCACTGAGGGCCACCCCCGCGTCAGTCACGGCCTGCATCAGCCGCCCGAGGTCGAGTTCGGCGGCGATGGACGGCCCCACCCGGCCCAGGGTGTTCAGCACCTCCGCCTGCCGGGCCAGCCGTTCTTCCGCCCGCAGGCGGCCCAGCGCCTGGGCACCCTGCTGCACCAGCGCGGCCAGAAAGGCCCGCTCGGGCGGCCCGAAACGGCGCTGCTCGCCCGCCCCGAACGCCAGGGTCAACACCCCCCAGACCTCGTCTTCCACGCACAGCGGCAGGGCGGCGAGGGGGACCGGGGTTCCGGAGCGGAAGACGGGCTGCCGTGTCCGCCGGGCCTCGGCGGGGAGGTCGGACTCGGGCAGCGGGTTGCCCACCGTGGTCCGGGGCCAGCCGCCCTCCCCGGCCACGATCTCTCCCCCGGCCGCCCCGGCCCCCGCCACCGCCCCCCGCAGCAGCGCCCCCAGCACGTCGGCGGGCGTGTGCGCCCCGGCCAGGGCCGCGCTGAGATCTTGCAGGGCCTCGGCGCGGCGCAGGGGCGTCACGTCGCGCAGTTGCACGGCGAGCGTGTGCCCGTGCGGCACCACCCGCACCCGCACCCACCCGCCCAGCAGCGGGCTGGGGGCCTCGTACTCGGTGGGCTTGCCCGTCTGCCGGGCGCGGTCCCGGAACTCGGCCCAGCGCGGGCTGAAGTTCCCCGCGAAGTCGCGCTCCAGCACCCGGCCTGCCAGCGCGGCGGGGTCCTGCCCGGCGAGCTGCCCGGTCAGCGCGTTGGCATACAGGATGCGGCCGTCTCCGTCCACGACAAACACGGCGTCGTCCGCGAAGTCCAGCCAGCGGGCGAGGGCAGCGGGCAGGGCGTCCGGCACGGGGGTCACGGGCGGACGCCCTGGGGCAAGGAGGAGCCGGGGCGGCGGGGCATCGGCTGTGGATTGTAGCGGAGCGGGGCGCCTCCCCTAGCGCGGCGGCCGGAACTCGAACACGTGGCCCTCCGGGTCGCGCACGGCGAGAACGCCGCCTTCCTCCACATGGGGCAGCCCGGCGGCCCGCACCCGGTCACGCACCTCCTCCACCCGCGCATAGAACTGGGCGTAGACATGGTCGCCGCCGAACATGTCGGCCAGTCCCACCTGCGGGTCCCAGGCATACAGCCAGCGCCGGGGCGTGCCGTTGCCGTCGGGTTCGGGGTCCGGCCCCAGGGTGAACTGGGCGAAATCCCGGTCCGGTTGCTCCTTGGCGAAGGCGAAGCCGTAAGCGCGGGGCAGCCGCTCCTTCATCGCCGGGTAGTCCCCGAAGGCGAGCGCCACCTCGCGCAGCCCCAGGACCGGGAGGGCGTGGGGGCCACGCTCGCCGTCCCCCGGCGTGGGGGGGTAGGCCGGTTGCCGCCCGTCCGCGAGGTCCACCCCGCGCAGCTCCAGCCCGTGCCCGAAGGGGTCGAAGAAATAGACGGTGGGATCGGGCCGCTCGGGGGTGCCGAGGTCGATCTCCTGCCAGCCCAGGCCGTGCTCGTCCAGCAGGGCCTTGCAGCGGTCCAGCTCGTGGGGCTGAATCTGCCACGCATAGTGCAGGTGCGAGGCCCCCCGCACGTGCAGGGGCGCGAGCCGGGGGTCGTTCGGCTGCCGGGTGATCGGCTTCCAGAGGGTCAGCGTCTGCGCGTCATTTACCCGGAACTGGGCCACGCCCCGGCCTTCGTCGTGCTCCAGCAGGGTCAGGCCCAGGACCTGGGTATAGAAGCGCACCCCGCGCGGCAGGTGGTTGACCTCCAGCGTCACGCCCGCGAGGTCGAGGATGGGGGAAGCCATGCGGGCAGCGTACTCCGGGGGCAGGCGGGGCTTTGCTAGACTGGGTCTACCGAAATTCTGAAGGTCTCCCCGCCGCCCGGCAACTCCGCGCGGCCTCTCCCCTGCCCTCCCGGAGTGCCATGTCCCAGCCTGCTCCCCTGACCCCCACCCAGCGCCGGACCCTGCGGGCGCTGACCGACACCTTCGTGCCCGCGCTGCGGCGCCCTTCCGACCCGCACGCCCCCCACAGCCAGCACTTCTATGCCACCCCCGGCAGCGCGACCGGCTCGCCCGACCTCGCCGCCCAGGTTCTTGCCGGGTTGCCGGAAGCCGGGCGCAGGGACGCCGAGCGCCTGCTGGACGTGCTGGCCCGCGCGGGCCTGCGCCCGGAAACGCCGCTGGCGCTGCGTGAGGGCCTACTGCGCGGCCTGGCCCGCCTCAGCCCGCAGGCAGCGCAGGGGATCGCCGGGCTGCGCCGCCTCCTCCTGATGCTGACCTACGCGCACCCCGGCGCCGAGGGCGCTCCGAACCCCTTCTGGCGGCAGTTCGGCTACGCGGGGCCGACCTTCACGGAAGCGGCGACCGAGCGCGACGTGCCCACGCTGACCCCGGAGGAGGGCGAGACGCTGGAGGCCGACGTGGTGGTCGTCGGCTCCGGGGCGGGCGGCGGGGTGATCGCGGGCGAGCTCGCCGGGGCGGGCCTGCGGGTGCTCGTGCTGGAGGCGGGGAGGCAGCACGCCGACGCCGAACTCGGCCGCTCGGAACTGTGGGCCTACCAGAACCTCTACTGGCGCGGGGGCTTCACCCCAACCGCCGACGCCAACGTCTCGCTGATCGCCGGGCGCACCCTGGGCGGCGGCACGACCGTCAACTGGATGAACTGCGTCCGCACCCCGCCCGAAGTGCGGCGCGAGTGGGCACACGCCGGGCTAGAGGGAGTGGACGGCCCCGAGTTCGACACCGATATCGGCGCCGTGATGGAGCGCATCGGGGCCACCGACCAGGCCAGCGAGTACAACGGCACCCACCAGCGGATGCTGGAAGGAGCGCTGCGGCTGGGTTACCGCTGGCGCCGGGCCTACCGCAACGTGGACCTTGCCCGGCACGATCCCCGGCACGCCGGGCACATCGGCTTCGGGGACGCGACGGGCGCGAAGCAGAGCACCCTCAAGACCTACCTCAAGGACGCCGCAGCGCGGGGTGCCCGCATCGTGGAGGGGGCAACCGCCGACCGCATCCTGACCGAAGGGGGGCGGGCGGCGGGGGTCGCGGTGACCGTGCAGACGGACAGTGGCCCCCGGCAGGTCACCGTGCGGGCGCCGCAGGTCGTCGTGGCGGGAGGGGCGTTGGAAACGCCCGCCCTGCTGCTGCGCTCGGGGCTGGGGGGACCAGCCGCCGGAAAGCACCTGCACCTCCACCCCTGCGGAGCGCTGACGGGCGTATTCGCGGGTGAGCAGGACGCCTGGTGGGGCGCGACCCAAGCCGCCATCGTGGACGAGTTCGCGGGCCGCACGGAAGGTTTCGGTTACCTGATCGAGACGAGCCAGTACACCACCGGCCTCTTCGCGTCGGCGGCGGCGTGGCCCGGCGGCGCGGCGCACAAGACCCTGATGGCCGACCACGCCCGCAGCGTGACCCTGATTCACCTGACCCGCGACCGGGGGAGCGGCGAGGTCACTCTGGACGAGCGCGGCCAGCCCCGCGTGACCTATGCGGTGACCGACCCCCTCGACGTGGAGAACTACTGGCACGGCCAGGGCACGGTTGCCCGGATTCTGGCGGCGGCCGGGGCCGAGCGCATCTCCGCGCTGGCCGACGGGGTGCGGCCCTGGCAGCGCGGCGAGGACCTGGGGGCCTGGATCGCCGGGCTGCGCCGACTTTCCATCGGGCGCGGCGGGCACGCGGTCTTCAGCGCCCACCAGATGGGCAGCGCCCGCATGGGCCAGGACCCGCAGACCAGCGTGGCCGATCCGCGCGGCGAGCTGCACGGCACGCCCGGCGTCTGGATCGGGGATTCAAGTGCTTTTCCGACCTCCTCGGGTGCCAACCCGATGGTCAGCGTGATGGCGCTGGCCCGGCGCACGGCCCGCTTCATCGCGCAGGAGGCGGGGGCGTCGGCCCAGCGGAAGCCGGAGGCGGTGACGGCAGGCTCAAGCGGAGACCCATCCCCCTAGACAACTTGCCTTAAGCTGCGGCCATGACCTCCTCCCCTACCCCTGACCCGCCCGCCCCGGACCGGGACTCGCCCGAGCAGGCCCGGCTGGACTTCACCCGCCGCCTGAGCTACGGCGACTACCTGCACCTCGACACGTTGCTCGCGGCGCACCAGCCGGTTACCCAGGCGCATGACGAGCACCTCTTCATCACGGTGCACCACGTTTCGGAACTGTGGCTCTCCCTGATCGTGCGCGAGCTGCGGGCGGCGATGGAGCAACTCGCGGCGGGCATCACCGACGCGCCCCTCAAGGGCCTCACGCGGGTGGTACGGGCACAGGAGCAGCTCACGGCCGCCTGGGAGGTCCTCAAGACGATGACCCCGGCGGATTACCTGCAGTTTCGCTGGGCCTTCGGGGAAGCGTCGGGCTTTCAGTCGGCGGGCTACCGGATGGTGGAGGTGCTGCTGGGCAACCGCAACCCCACCCTCTTGAAACCCCACGCCCACCGCCCCGACCTGCACGGCCCGCTGGAGGAGGCGCTGCACGCCCCCAGCGTGTACGACCTGACCCTGCGCCTGGTCGCCGCCCGTGGCTTGCCCATCCCCGCCGAGGTGCTGGAGCGCGATCCGACCCGCCCGCACGGGGCGCACCCCGCCGTGCTGGAGGCCTGGCTGACGGTCTACCGCGACCCCGAGCGCTACTGGGACCTGTACGAGCTGGCCGAGAAGCTGCTCGATGTGGAGGACAATTTCCGGGCGTGGCGCTTCAATCACCTCACGACGGTCGAGCGCACCATCGGCTTCAAGCGCGGCAGCGGAGGCACCAGCGGGGCGGGCTACCTGCGCCGGGCACTGGAGGTCGTGCTGTTTCCGGAGTTGTGGGACGTGCGGACGAATCTCTAACGGCCAGCAAAAAGCCCCAGCGAGGAGCTGGGGCGGAAGGGTGGGGGTGGGGGCGGGACTCAGCCGACCGTTGCGGGTTCGGGCGCCGTCTTCTGCCCGGTCAGCTTGCGGTGGGTGGCGAGGGCCTGGGCCACCACTTGGTCCATGTTGTAGTAGCGGTAGGTGGCGAGGCGGCCCACGAAGGTCACGTCGGGGCGGGCGTCGGCCAGCGCCGCATACTTCTTGTACAGTTCCTGGTTCTCGGGGCGCGGCACCGGGTAGTAGGGATCGCCCTCGGCGCGGGGGTACTCGTAGACCACCGAGGTGTGCTTGTGCTCCTGCCCGGTGATGTACTTGAACTCGCTGATGCGGGTGTACCCGTAGTCGTTGGGGTAATTCACCGTGCCGGTGGGCTGGAACACCTCGCGGGCATGGGTCTCGTGGACGAACTCCAGGCTGCGGTAGGGCAGCTTGCCGTAGCAGTGGTCGAAGAAGGCGTCCACCGGCCCGGTGTAGATCATGTGCCCGAAGGGGATGAACTCCTGAATCTCCCGGTAGTCGGTGTTCAGCATCACCTTGATATTCGGGTGCGCGAGCATGTTCTCGAACATCCGGGTGTAGCCGTGCAGCGGCATTGCCTGGTAGGTGTCTGCGAAGTAGCGGTCGTCGCGGTTGGTGCGGGTGGGCACGCGGGCCGTCACCGAAGCGTCGAGTTCGCTGGGGTCCAGCCCCCACTGTTTGCGGGTGTAGCCCCGGAAAAACTTGTTGTACAGGTCGCGCCCGACCTTGCCCACGACCACGTCCTCGGAGGTGCGAACCTGATCGACCTTCTCCGCGACCGAGGCGAAGAACTCCTCGACCTGAAAGGAGGTCAAGTTCAGCCCGTATAGGCGGTTCACGGTATCGAGGTTGATTGGGATGGGCAGCAGTTGCCCGTCCACGCTCGCGAGCACCCGGTGCTCGTAGGGGCGCCACGCAGTGAAACGCGAGAGGTAGTCGAAGACTTCTTTCGAGTTGGTGTGGAAGATGTGCGGGCCGTAGGGGTGAATCAGGATGCCCGCGTCGTCGTAGCGGTCGTAAGCGTTGCCGCCGATGTGCGGGCGGCGGTCCACGATCAAGACGCGCTTGCCATCATTGGCGAGGCGCTCGGCGAGCACGCTGCCCGCGAAGCCTGCCCCCACGATGAGGTAATCGAAACCGTTGGAAGAGCTGCCGGAGGTCACGGAATCCATGCTAACGCTGCCGGAAAACGGTTCAGTCATCGGCCACACCGGCCAGGGCGCTGTCGGCCTGCTTCTCGGCGGCCGCCCGCTCGATCAGGGCGCTCATGTCGCGCCAAGTGCGGTCCCACGAGAGGGTCGAGAGGTGCGCGTCGGCGCGGGCACGGCGCTCTTCCCCGGCGGGGGTGGGGCGCTCGGCGAGGGCCTCGGCGCAAGCGGCCTCAAAGGCGTTCACACCTTCGGCGATTCGCACGAGGTCCTTCTCCCCGTAGGGACGCACCACGTCGCGGATGGGCGTGGACACGACGGGCACGCCCGCCGCGAGGTACTCGGGCGTTTTGGTCGGGCTGATGAACTCGGTCGCCTCGTTCAGCGCGAAGGGCAGCAGCGCCACGTCCCAGTGGGCGAGGTAGGTCGGCAGTTCGCCGTAGCTCTTCATGCCGAGGTAGTGCAGGTTCTCGCCGCGCGGCAGGTCGGCAGGGTCAATCTTCACGACCGGCCCCAGCAGCACGAACTGCCACTCCGGGCGGCGGCGGGCGAGTTCCCCGATGAGTTCGATGTCGAACCGCTCGTCAATCACGCCGTAAAAACCCAGCCGGGGCCGGGGCAGGTCCCGCTGGTCGGGGGCGTCCTGCGGGGTCTGGCGGGCGCGGGCGAAGTGCTCGACCTCCACGCTGGAGGGAAAGGGGTGCGCCCCGGCATGGCGCTCACGCTTGGCCTCGTACAAGCGGTACCCGCCCGTGAAGACGAGGTCGGCCTGTTCGAAAAGCTGTTCTTCGCGCTCACGCAGCTCGGGCGGTGCCCCCTTGAACTGGGCGAGCTCGTCCATGCAGTCATAGACGGTCACGCGAGGGGTGAGTCCGGCCGTGATCGGCAGCTCGTAGGGCGTGTAGACCCACAGGTCGTACTCGCTTAAGCCCTGCTCCTTCACCAGTCCGCACAGCAAGCGGGCGGTCCGCGCCTGCGACTCGGCCGGGCTGTGGCCCTCTTCGATGTAGGGCTTGACCACGGTGACGCCGCTGGGGTCCTCGTGCAGTTCGAGGTGGTCGGTGTGGGCGCCGAAGACCGGCTCCTCGATGTAGTACACCCGGCGCGAGCGGGCCGCCCGCGTCATCAGGTGCTGGGGGCGCTGAAACACGAAGTCCCAGCGCAGGTGGGCCACGACGAGCAGGGCGGGCGCGGCCATACGGGTGGGCAGTGGGGTCATGGACAGATTCATGGTAAGAGCCCTCCGCAGGGTGAACATCAGGAAAAGGCGGCTGTGCGCGGCGAAACGGGGCACAGCCCGCAGGAACCCTGGCAACTCTTTGCCTGCCTGCGTATGTTGGCGGGGAGCGTCCCGTAGGGTTCTGGTCGCTCTCGCTTCCGCCATTCGCCAGCACGCGAAATTGCGTGTGGGGACAGGCACATTCTAGGGTCCCCCCACGAGAAGCGGCCAGAACAAGCCTGGAGAAAAGCTTCATCCTGCTATGTAAAAGTCCACAATATGCCTTAATAAGCTTCTCATCGGAGAGCACACGGCAAACGGGGCGAACCCCCGGCCGCTTGGTACGCTCGGAGGCAGATGCCCGTCACGGACCGCCGCCGCTTCCCGCCGCCCACCCTGCCGGAGGGAGTGGGGGGGCCTGCGTCCGAGGAGCTGCGCCGACGCCTCTACCTCGCTGCGCTGGGGGCGGGGGCCGTCGTGCTGGCCTTGGTCTGGCTGCTGACGTGGCAGCGCGGTCCCTACGACCCCTACGTCCTGTACGCGCATCCGCTGCTGCTGCTGATGTGCCTGTGGACCGCCGCATGGTTGCTGCGGCGGCGATCCCTGGTCGTGGCCGAGCGGGTGGTGTTCGTGGCCAACGTGCTGGCGATCGGTGCCCAGATGGCGCTGTCCCTGATCGCGCCGGAAGCGGCCGCGCTGGGGCTGGCGAGCGCGGCTTACTGGATGCTGGTCGCGCTCTCCATCCTGAGTTACCTGCTGCTGAGTGCGCGGGGAGCGCTGCTGGTGTCGCTGGGGCTCTACGCGCTCTGCGTGGCGCTGCCGTGGACGGGCCTCGCTCTGCGCGGGCGCGGCCCCGGCGACCTGCCCGAACTCGTGCGGGTGCAGCTCACCTGTGGGGCCATTCTGGTTCTGCTCTACGGACTGGCGTGGTACCGCCAGCACTTCCTGCTGGAGCGCGGGGAACGGCTCACGCTGGAGGCACTGGCCAACACCGACGCCCTGACCGGGCTCCCCAACCGCCGCGCCCTGTATGCGGCCGTCGAGCGGCTGCTGGAGCCCTCCGGGCCGTACTCGGGCCAGCCCGCCTGCCTGATCCTGCTGGACCTCGACCACTTCAAGGGAATCAACGACCGGTACGGCCACAATGCCGGGGACGCGGTGCTGACCCAGGCGGCCACCCGGCTGCGCGAGCACCTGCGCGGCAGCGATACTGTGGGGCGCTGGGGCGGTGAGGAATACCTGATCGTGCTGCCGGGTGCCGACGCCGCCGGGGCCGAGCAGGTGGCCGAACGTCTGCGCCGGGAAATCGGCCACCCCCCTTTTCCCGAGGTCGGCCGGGTGACGGCCAGCCTGGGGGTGGCCCAGGCCGAGCCCGGCGACGACCTCGACCGCTGGGTGGCCCGCGCTGACGCCGCGCTCTACCGGGCCAAGGCGACCGGGCGCGACCGCGTCTGCGTGGGCGGCCCGCCCCCCGAGCCCGTGGGGGGTTAGGCTCCCGAAAGTTCCTGCCCCAGCCACGCCGCCGCCCGGTCGAGCAGCCCGGCCGCGGCGGGCGAGAGGGCCGTCATGTTGACGAAGCCGTGGATCATGCCGGGGCCGGGAAGGTGCTCGGCACGGACGCCTGCGGCCCTCAGTGCCTCGGCGTACGCGGCCCCCTCGTCGCGCAGCGGGTCGAATTCGGCCGTCATCACCAGGGCGGGCGGGAGGTCATGCAGTTCGGCGGCATGGAGGGGCGAGACGTGGGGATGGGCGCCGTGGGTCACGTCCGAGAGATACATCTGCCCGAAAAAGCGCATCCGCTCTTCCGTCAGGAAGTAGCCCTCCGCGTTCTCGCGGCGGCTGGGGTAGCGGTCGGTGTTCACGAAATCGGCGGCCGGGTAGATCAGCAACTGGGCGCGGATGGGCGGGCCACCGTTCTCCCGCGCCAGCAGGGTGCAGGCGATACACAGGCTCGCCCCCGCGCTGTCCCCGGCCAGGGCGAGGCGGGAGGTGTCCGCCCCCAGCTCCTCCCCGTGCGCGGCGGCCCAGGTCAGCGCGGCGTAGGCGTCCTCCACCCCGGCGGGAAAGCGGTGCTCGGGGGCGAGGCGGTACTCGACACTCAAAACGGCCGAGTTCGCCACGGCGCAGATTTCCCGGCACACGCTGTCGTGCGTCTCGATGGAGTAGGCGACGAAGCCGCCGCCGTGAAAGTAGACCGTAAGCGGGTGCGGCCCCTCGCCCTCCGGGGTGTACAGCCGGGCAGGGAGGTCGGAGGCAGGGCCGGGAACCGTCAGGTCGCGCGTTCCGGCGATCTGCACGGGGCGCCTGGGCATCCGGGCGGCGTTGGCGACCACGGCGGCCCGCATTTCCTCCAAGCCGGTGGGCTGGGGGGCGGCGGCCAGCATCAGCAGGACTTCCTTGAGATGGGGGTCGAGGGACATGGGAGGCTCCTTTAGCGCCAGGACGAGAGGGCTTCGGTCAGGTGGGCCGTTTCATTGAAGGAATCGAGGCTGGCGCGGCCCCCGCCGTAGGTCAGCCGGGTAAGGCTGCCGTTGCGGACGCGCCAGTTCAGGGTCAGGGCGGACTCGTCGGGGGCGCGGAGGACCGCTGCGACGGTCACCCCGATCACGCCGCCGGAGGTGAAGGCCAGCACGGTGCGCCCGGACGGTCCCGCCAGCAACTCGCGCAGGAAGGCGTGGACGCGGGCGCGAAACTCCGCCCACGGCTCCACGTCCGCGTGCGCGACCTCGCCCCGCAGATAGGCGGCGGCCAGGGGTTCGAGCATCCGCTGAAGGTGGCGGTTGCGGTCGGGACCCTGCCGAGAAGTCTCGGAGGCCCGCAGCAGGGCGTCAAACCCTGGGTCGCGGGCGGCCAGCAGGGGCGCGAGGGTACGGATCAGGCCGTCCCCGTCGTACTCGGCCAGCCGGGGGTCGGTGACGGGGTCGGGCCACCCACCCCCCGCTCCCTCCGAGGCAAGGCGAGCGCTCTCGCGCTGGCGCACCAGGGACCCGGAGATCACGTCGGTGGGGTCCAGGCCGGACTCGGCCAGATATTCGCCCACCGCGCGGGCCTGCGCCTCGCCCAGCGGGGACAGGCGGTCGGTGTCGGCCTCGAAGGGGGTGGCCTGCCCGTGCCGCACGAGGATGAGCTGGCTCATTGTTCGCGGTCGTAAGCTGCCAAACGTCGCATTACGAGCACAAGCTTGTCAATGATATTCTTGTTAGGATCTATGCCATCTTGAAACTCGTCGAACCTAACCCCGGTCTGCCCCCTTGACAATCCCAGCTTTTTAATAAAATCTCTCTGAACTGCGCCTTGCAGGGTCCTATGCCTACGATTTATGGTGACTGTCTTTCTTCTGTAGGTTACCACAAAGCTTCTTCCATCTTTAGATTCTCTGTACTTAGCTCCCATTTTCATACAATTGTCTAGAAAATCTTGGGTGCTCATAACTTTCAGAGCAGTTTCATGGCGTCTTGTCCTCTTTTCAAACCAATCAAGTATATAACCCACTTCGCTATCAGAGTTCCCAACCACACCTCTAGGGTAGTTATTTTTAGCCACATCCACAACTAGATCAAAGTACTCATCCTCTGTAGCGTCAACAGCTACTTGATTCATGTCTAAGTATCTAACAGCAGACACTAAGGCGGTTCTCTTATTGCCATTGTAAAAGGCATGATTTTTTATGAGCGAGTGAAGAAGTGCGGCGGCTCTGTGGTTAATTGTCGTATATTTATATATAAATCCAATGCCGCTCATAATTCCCGTCAAAGGACGTGAAATAGCAGAGTGCAATAGGTCTGAGCTTTTGACTCCAGGAGGGTCAATTGAATCCAAATCATCTTTGAAAAACCCTACTAGTGTCCAATGCACATCCTCAACATCCTTGTACGACATCTCCTTCATTTTGTCTCCTCAATCCGCCGCCACGCCTCCCCGATCAGCCACGCGGCCTGCTGGCCCAGCGGCGCGAAACGGGGGTCCTTCGTCTGCCCGGCGCGGTAGCGGGCGTAGATCTGCTGGACAATGACCGCGAGCTTGAAGTGCCCCAGCACCTCGTACCACGTCACGTTCGACACGTCGCGCCCGCTGCGTTCGGCGTAGCGGGTCAGGAAGTCCTCGCGGCTCAGGAACCCCGGAGCCGCCGCCCCGACGCGGTTCTCGGCTCCGCCCGGCTGCTGGGGCATCGTCCAGTAGGTCAGGGTCAGGCCCAGGTCGGCGAGGGGGTCGCCCACCGTGGTCATCTCCCAGTCGAGCAGCGCGACCACCCGCGCGGGGTCGGCGGGGTCCAGCATCAGGTTGTCGAGCTTGAAGTCGTTGTGGACGAGGGTGTGGGCCGTCTCGGGGGGCGTGTTCGCGGTCAGCCAAGCGATCACGTCCTCGTCGTGCAACTCGTCCACCGGGGGCAGGTCGTCGGTGCGGGCGCGGCGCCAGCGCCCGGCCCAACCTTCCACCTGCCGGGCATTGAAGCCCTCGGGCTTGCCCAGGTCGCGCAGCCCCGCCGCGCCGATGTCCACCGCGTGCAGGTCGGCCAGGGTGTCCACCAGCGCCTCCGAGAGCTGCCGGGGGGCGTCGGGCAACTCGGCGTAGTCGGGCGGCAACTTCGTCCGCACGACCACCCCGCGCCGCCGCTCCATCAGGTAGAAGGGGGCACCGATCACGGCGGGGTCCTCGACCAGCAGTACGGGTTCGGGCGCGACGGGCAGCACCGGATGCACCCGCTCCAGCAGGCGGTACTCGCGCGGCATGTCGTGGGCCTTGGCCGCCACCGGGCCGAGGGGAGCGCGGCGCAGCACGTATTCCTGCCCCCCCTCAGACGCCTGGCCCAGCCGCAGGAGATACGTGAGGTTGGAAAATCCGCCGGGGAACTGCTCAACCTCCAGCGCGTCCACGTCGCCCCCCACCTTCCCGCGCAGCGCTTCCTTCAGCGCCTCCAGCGGCAGTTCCTCGCCGGGGCGCACGGGCGCGGTGTCGGGACGGGTCACGGGTGCCCCTCGGTGCTGCGGGGCGCGTCCCCCCCGGCCTGACGCGCCTGGTGCCCAGCCAGCAGCGCCATCGCCTTTTCCCGCAGGCGCCGCATGCCGCCGATCCAGCCGTCGTAATCGGCAGCCTTTTTCTGAAAGGACTGGAGGGTGGTCGGGTGCGTGGTGATCAGGAAACCGTCTCGCCGCAGCACTTCCAGCGTCTTGTCCACCAGCTCATCGGTCGTAATCGCCGTCTGTTGCAGGATGGGCGCGTTCTGGATCATCGGCGTCCAGACCCCTTCCGGGCAGAGGGCCGACACCTTGACCCCCCGGTCGGCGTAGGTGATCGCCAGCCACTCGGCAAAGGCGAGCGCCGCGTGCTTGGTGACCGCGTAGGGGGCCGAGTGCAGTTCGGTGAGCAGGCCTGCCGCCGACGCCGTGTTCAGGAAGTACCCCTCGCTGCGCTCCAGGTAGTGCGGGAGGAGGTGCCGGGCGGCCCAGACGTGGCTCATCACGTTGACCCGGTGGATCAGGTCCCACTGCTTGTCGGGCGTCTCCGGCCCCTCGCCGATAGCGATTCCGGCGTTCGAGCAGAAGAGGTCGATGCGGCCTTCCCGCCCCAGCACGTCCGCGATCAGGGCCTGAATCTGGTCCTCTTGGGCCACGTTCGCGGGCACGAAGCGGGCACCGATCTCGGCGGCTTTCTGTGCCCCGGTGTCCGCGTTGAGGTCGGAGGCGATGACGGTCGCGCCCTCCTGCCTAAAGCGGGTGGCAAGCGCGAGGCCGATGCCGGAGGCGGCGCCGGTGACGACGATGATCTTATTCTGGAAGTCCATGAGGGGTTCTCCTTCAAGTTCCGTCTGGGGACAGACGGTAGGTTTGACAGGTGCGGCACTGAAAGAGGTGGAGCGTCAGGGTGCCCTGCTCGGCACAGTTCAGCGCGTCCTCACTGGTCCAAGTGCGGGACATGGACCGAGCAATCTCAGCGGCTTCTTGCTGAACGCTTTCGTGAGACGTGATCTCCGGCTGCTCCGAGGGCGTGAGGGTTCCCAGGTACGTGCAGCACTCGCCGCAGTGGTCCGGCCAGTGGATGGGATTCCAGAGAATCACGCGTGGAGTGTGGTGGAGAACAGCCGTCACGCTTTCTGCGCTGGCTGTCTCCGAGAAGTCCACGTCCTGAAAGGTGCCTTCAAACTGAGCCGCCGCGCGACCATCGGCCACGCACCATGGACAGATAGTTTCGGGGTCGTCCTCTCCATACATCCCACCGACATACGCCCACTCGCGCGCCTGACCACACACCTCGCAGGCGATAGGCCGCTGCTCGAAACAGCCATCAGCCAGAGGGTCAGCGTAATAAGGGAAAGCGGGAAGGGCTGAAGCGGACTCGGCATGAAGTGGCATGGCTACACATTACTCAGGCGGCGCAGAAGCTCGTCCTTCTCCCGGAACAGCCGATCTGCCGCCCTAGCAAAATTGGTACGGAAATAGCGGGGAGGAATCAGAGGGGAACCGCAGTGCCCCAGCACAATCAAGTGTGATCTCATCTCCTTAACGCCGCCGCAGGTCCACGCCCCGCGCCCGCAACTCCTCCTTCGCCACCGTCTCGGTGTGCACGATGTCGGGGCCGTCGGCGAGGCGCAGGGTGCGGGCCTGCGCGTACATCATGGCGAGGGGGGTGTCCTGGCTGACGCCCGCGCCGCCGAAAATCTGGATGGCGCGGTCAATGACGCGCAGGGCGACATTGGGCGCGACCACCTTGATCGCCGCGATCTGGCCCCGCGCCGCCTTGTTGCCCACGGTGTCCATCATGTGCGCGGCCTGGAGGGTCAGCAGCCGGGCCTGGTCGATCTCCATGCGGCTGTGCGCGATGGCCTCCCGCACGTGCTGGTGCGCGGCGAGCGGCTTGCCGAACGCGACCCGCTGAGAGGCCCGTTCCACCATCAGCTCCAGCGCCCGCTCGGCCTGCCCGATCAGCCGCATACAGTGGTGGATGCGGCCCGGCCCCAGGCGCCCCTGCGCGATCTCGAAGCCCCGGCCCTCACCCAGCAGGATGGAGGAGGCGGGCACGCGCACGTTCTCGAAGGTCATCTCGGCGTGGCCGTGCGGCGCGTCGTCGTAGCCGAAGACGGTGAGCATCCGCTCGGTGGTCACGCCCGGCGCGTCCATCGGCACCAGGATCATGGACTGCTGGAGGTGCCGCTCGGCATTGGGGTCGGTCTTGCCCATGAAGATGCTGACCGCGCAGCGGGGATCGCCCGCCCCAGAGGTCCACCACTTGCGGGCGTTGATGACGTAGTCGTCGCCGTCGCGCTGAATGCTGGCCTGGATGTTCGTCGCGTCGCTGCTCGCCACTTCCGGCTCGGTCATGGAGAAGGCGGAACGAATCTCGCCGTTCAGGAGGGGCACGAGCCACTGCTCCTGCTGCTCGGGGGTGCCGTAGCGGGCGAGCACCTCCATGTTGCCGGTGTCGGGCGCGTTGCAGTTGAAGATTTCAGGCGCCCACCACACCCGGCCCATCACCTCGCACAGCGGAGCGTATTCGAGGTTGGTCAGGCCGGGGCCGAACTCGCCCCGGGGGTCGCTGGCGGGCGGCAGGAAGAGGTTCCAGAGGCCCTGCTCGCGGGCGTGGGGCTTGAGGTCCTCGATCAGCTCCACATGCTCCCAGCGGTTGCCGTCGTTCACCTGGCGGTGGAACTCGGCCTCGTTGGGGTAGATGTGCTCGTCCATAAAGGCGGTCAGGCGGGCGTGCAGGTCGCGGGTGCGGGGCGAAACGTCGAACATGGCGGTCATAAGGGGTCCTCCTCCGGGTGCAGGGGGCGAAAGGTGGCGCTGCCGCCCTCGATGCCCAGCAGCACCTCGCGGGCGGGGCCGCCGCCTTCCCGCCGGACGGTCAGCCCCAGGGCGAGAATCTCGTCCAGCAGCGCCTCGGCGCGGGTCATCAGGGCGGGGTCGGCGTCGTGGGCGAGCTGGTCGGTCAGGCGGGCTTCCTCGTCGAAGAGGGGGCGGTAAGGGGCGAAGGCTTCGGTGGGCTGGAAGTCGCAGTGAAGGGCGAACGAATCCGTGTGCAGGAGCGGCAGCCGCGCGAGGAGTACGCCGTCCCGCTCCAGCAGGTAGGTGGTCACGGCGCTCCCCTCCCGACCGGGGCGATGGTCGCCAGCGCCGCCGCGACGTGGGTATCGTCCCCACCTTGCCGCGCGTACACGTCGGCCCGCACGACGACCTGACGGCCCCCGGCCCGCAAGACCTCGCCGCGTGCCCACAGCACCTCGCCCCTGGCCGGGGCCAGCAGGTTGAGCTTGTACTCGGCCGTCACCACGTCCCCGGCGACCGAGGCGGCGGCCCAGGCACTCACCGTGTCCGCGAGGTAGCCGACGACCGCCCCGTGCGCGTGGCCGTGGTGCTGGGTGAGGTCCGGGCGCAGGACGAGTTCAATCTCCACCACGCCCCCCTCCAGCCGCCGCAGCCGGGTGCCCATGAAGCGGGTAAAACCGCTCGTCTGCGCGGCCCGCTCCAGGCGTTCGCGCAGGGCGGCGAGGTCCGGGGCCGTCATGACCGCACCCGCGAGAGAGGCACGCGGGCCAGCGTGTCGCCGTGCAGCGAACTCAGGATGAGGTGGTCGCCGTGGGGCAGCACCTGGGTGACGTAGCCGTAACTTTGCGGCCCGCTCCCCTGCGCGAAGGCGACCGGGCGGCCCTCCAGATTCAGCCCGACGAGCATGGACTCTTCGGGAAGGGGCAATTGCACGCGCTCCGAGATCCGCGCCACCACCCGCCGCAGCCAGGGCTGACCCGCGGTGGCGTCCAGCAGCGGCGAGCGGCGGCTGGGAAGGGCGACCCAGAAGGTCGCCACGCCGTCGAAGCGCACGTTGTCCGGGTAGCCGGGGAGAGAATCGGCGAAGACCTCCAGCGTTCCGGCCTGGTCGCCCACCAGCCACAGCCGGTGCACCCTGGGTCCCCCCGTCTCGGTGACGAGCAGATACGCCCCGTCCGGCCCCAGCGTGACGCCGTTGGGGAAGTTCAGGCCCCGCGCCAGCACGGTCGTCTCGCCCGTCTCCAGATCGTGCCGCAGCACCCGCCCGTGCCCGCCGTGTTCCAGCAGGTCGAGGAGTTCGTGCGGCCAGCTGTATTTGCTCGACGCGTCGGTGAAGTAAACGAAGCGCCCCGCCCGGTCCACGTCGAGGTCGTCGGTGAAACGGAAAGGAACCCCCTCGGCTTCGGTGGCGAGCACCTCTCCCTCTCCCCCGTCCAGCCGCACCCTCAGCAGCCCGCGCAGCGCGTCCGCGACGAGCAGCGAGCCGTCGGGGTGAAAGCGCAGGCCGAGGGGGCGCCCGCCCGTGTTCGCCACGACCTCGGGCCGGGTGCCGTCCGGCTGAAAACGGACGATGGCCCCACTCCCAAAGCCGCTGTAGAGGCGGCCTTGAGCGTCCACGGCGACCGACTCGGGCGAGGTCTGACCGGGGACGGGGGCGAACCGCTCCGCCGTGTCCAGCCGCCCGTTGTCCGCATACGGCCCGCCCGTCCGCGAGGGAGTCAGGCCCGGCCCCTCCCAGGCCACCGGACGCACCCGCGTGGGCGCGAGGAGCAGCCAGCCCACGCCCGCGCCGAGGGTCAGGCCGAGGACGGTGCGGAGTCTCACGCCCCACCTCCCGCCGGGGCCACATCAGCCACGACGATAGTACCCAGCGCGGTGGCGACGAGCTTTTCCTGACCTTCCTGCACGGCGAAGATGTCGCAGCGGGTCACCGCCTGCCGCCGGGTCGCGCTCACCACGCTGCCCCGCGCGACGAGGGCCTCGCCCACGCCGGGCCGGAGAAAGTTGATCTTGAACTCGGACGTTAAAACGCTGGGGCCGAGCGCCGCCGCTCCCATGAAGGTGAGCGCGATGTCGGCCAGCGCCGCCTGCACGCCCCCGTGCGCGAAGCCGTGGTGCTGGGTCAGGTCGGCACGGAAGGGCACCCGCACGACCACCCCGTCCGGGGCCATGTGCTCGACCCGCGCCCCGACCAGCACGCTGAAGGGCTGCGAGTCCAGCACGCTCTGCGCGAAGGCGACCGCCTGCGGCCCCTCCAGCGCGGTCACAGGTAGACCCGCATCACGGTCTCGGCGGTGGCGGCGGGTTTGCCGCTGCCCTCCAGTTCGATGGTGTTGGCGACGGTGAGTTGAGCGTAGCCGGGGCCGTCCTCCACGTTCAGCAACGTGGCGCGGTTGCGCAGGCGGCTTCCCACGGGCACAGGGGCGATGAAGCGCACCCGGTTGAGGCCGTAGTTCACCACCATCCGCACGCCGTCCAGCGCCGGAAAGCCGCCCCCGGTCATGAAGTGCCCTGCGAGCAGCGACAGCGTCAGAAAGCCGTGCGCGACCGGGCCGCCGAAGGGCGTCTGCGCGGCCCGCACGGGGTCCACGTGGATGAACTGATGGTCGCCGGTCGCGTCGGCGAACTGGCTCACCATCTCCTGCGAGACGGTCACCCACTCCGAGAGGGCAAGTTCCCCGCCGAGGCGGGCGCGGAGGTCGTCGAGGTGCATGGAGGCTCCTTTCGGGGACGGTTCTCAGATCGCCGTGATGCCGCCGTCCACCGCGATGTTCTGCCCGGTCATGTAGGCCGAGGCGTCCGAGGCGAGCAGCAGCGAGAGGCCCTTGAGGTCCTCCGGTCCTCCCAGGCGGCCCAGCGGCGTGTAGCCCAGAATGGTGTCGCCGCCATATTCGAGGGTGCCGCGCGTCATCTTGGTGGGAAAGTAGCCGGGGCAGATCGAGTTCACGGTGATGCCGTACTGCGCCCACTCGGCGGCCAGGGCGCGGGTCATGTTCACGACGGCCCCCTTGGACGTGTTGTAGGCGAGGGTGCCCGCCATGCGGGGGCTGTTGCCGCGCAGCCCGGCGACAGAGGCAACGTTGATGATGCGGCCCGCTTTCGCCGGAATCATGCAGCGCTTGCCCACCGCCTGCGTGAGCAGGAAGAGGCCATTCACGTTGAGGTTGATGACCTTCTGCCACGCCTCGAAGGGGTGCTCCTCGGCGGGGGCGCCCCAGGTGGCCCCGGCATTGTTCACCAGGATGTGAATGGGACCGACCTCCGCGTGGATGCGCTCGACCAGCGGCTCGATGGTGCCAAACTGCGAGAGGTCGTGCGGGTAGACGTGCGCGGTGATGCCCAGGCCGGTGAGGTGGGCCTTGGCCTCGTCCAGCTCGTTTTGCTTGCGGGCGGTCAGGACGACGGTCGCGCCGTACTCGCCCAGCGCCTCGGCGATTTGCAGGCCGAGGCCGCGCGAGCCTCCGGTGATCAGGGCGACTTTGCCGGTCAGGTCGAACAGGTCTTTGAGTGCCATCGGGGAAGCCTCCAGTTGTGACGTTGCCCCCACGATAGGCAAAGTGTACGTGCGCGTCAATTTTGAACGCGGGGGGACATTCACGGGCGTCCGGGCGAGAGGGAGACGGCCTTGCAAGGGGCAAAAGGGCAAGCCACATTTATTCAACATGGAAAGGGATCGGGCGCGGAAGGCGGCACACTGGGCCATGTCGAGGCGACTTCTTCTTTCCGTTCTGACCGCCCTGACCCTGGGAGGCGCGGCCTCAGCCCAGGTCACGCTGAAAAACATCCTTCACGAGCCGCAGGGCCGGGACAACTGTGGGCCGGTCACGGCGATGACGATTGCGGGCTACTACGGCACCCGCCTGACGCAGGCGCAGGCGGCGAACGCGCTCAAGGACTCGGCGAGCGACCCACAGGTCACCAGCGTGGAACTGGCGAATTATCTGGGACGCTTCGGGCTGCGTAGCGTGATTCGGTACGCGGGGACGCCCGACCTCCTGCGCGATCTGCTGGACCGGGGGTTCCCGGTCGTGGTGCAGCAGCGGCTGCGGCCTGGCAGCAACGTGGCGCACTTTCGCACCGTGTACGGGTACGAGGGGGGCCGTTTCCTGACCTCCGATCCCCTGCGGGGCGCCCGGCTGTGGCTGACCCAGGCCGAGCTGATGGACCTGTGGCACTACTACAACGGCGAATACATGGTGACCTACCCGCCCGCGAAGGAAGGCGAGGTCCGCGCCGCCCTGGGCGAGAGCTTCAGCGCCGCCGGGAACTGGAACCTGCTGCGCCGCGTCGGGGAGAGCAACGTCAAGGCCCGCCCGAACGACCCCTACAACTGGTGGGGGCTGGGCAAGGCGAACCTGCGCCTGGGGAATGTGAAGGCTGCCGCCGACAACTTCGCGCGGGCGGCGGCCTTGGGGGTGCCGACCCTGTATTACCTCTACCGCCAGGAAGCCTTCGAGGCCTGGAGCCAGTCGGGCGACCACGACAAG
Organism: Deinococcus sp. HSC-46F16; assembly: GCF_024171495.1. Lineage (NCBI taxonomy): Bacteria > Thermotogati > Deinococcota > Deinococci > Deinococcales > Deinococcaceae > Deinococcus > Deinococcus sp. HSC-46F16. Next base: position 48,877 of record NZ_JALJZW010000003.1, on the reverse strand, counting down.
ACGCTGAAATACAGCCAGCAGGCCCTCAAGATCGACCCGCAGAGCAAGGAGCTGCTGCGCTTCCGCAACCAGGCGCGGGCGGCGCTGGGCGGATAGGCGGAGGTGCCCTTCATGGCCTGGGGGTACGCTGAGGCATGTCCTCCCGTACCCCCTTCCGGCTGCGCTCCGGCCTGCTGACCCTCTGCCTGCTGCTGGGGGGCGCGGGGGCCGAACGCACGGTCGCGCCGACGCCGCTCTACGCCAGCCCCGACCTGCGGGGGAACCCGGTGCAGACCCTCCCCTCCGGCACGCCGCTGGCCCCGCTGGAACGGCGGCAGGGAGGCCCCAGCGAAAAACCCGTGCTGGCCGTGCTGGCGGGCGACCGGGTGCTGTACGCCCGCGCGGGGACGGTGGCCTACACGGACACGGGAGTCAACCTCAGCGGGCGCGAGAGCTACTTCGGCTATATATCGCCGCAGCCGAGCGGACAGGCGGCTTCGCTGATCCTGACCCGCAACCTGGAGAGGGCGGAGGGCCGGGTGACCGCGTGGCAGGTGCGAGTGCTGCCGCTGGACGCCGCGCGGCTGGATGGGGCGGGGCTGCAAGAAGCGCCTCCCCTGCGGGTGACGGGTCCAGCGGTGCGGACGCTGAAGGTGACGGCAAAGGGCGAGCGCACCGAGCTGGAGGTAGGCAGGCTCGCGCCGGGCCTGTACCTCGTGGCGGCGGCGCGGGCAGACGCGCCCTCCAAGACGCTAGCAACCGCTGTGTTGCAAGTCACCGACCTCGCCCTGACCACCCTCGCCACGCCGACCGGAGTGGAAGTCTGGGCGACCCGGCTGGACACCGGGGCACCCCTCCCCGGCGTGCGCCTGAACGCGGTGGCCCTGCGCCCCCCCACAGAGGAGGAACAGCGGCAGGAGGAAGCGTGGCGCTACCGCCCCGCGCGGGTGCTGGCCCCGGTCACGACCGACGCGCGGGGGTTCGCCCGGTTGGCGCTGCGGGACGGCGAGCGGCTGTGGCTGCGCGGCCGGGTCACGCTGGGGGGGACGGTTCACCGGGCCGTGCTCGGTGTGGACGACTACGGCCTGGGGGCGGGGCAGCCGGAGCGGGCGCGGGCCTACCTCCAGACCGACAAGCCCGTCTACCGCCCCGGCGAGACCTTGCAGGGGCTGGCGGTGGTCCGCTCGCTGGGGGCCGGGACCCGGACTTCCTGGCGCGGGGCGCTGACCGTGCGGCTGGTGTCGGGCCAGAGCGACGTGCTCGCACAGGCCCGCGTGACCGCGAACGCCTCCGGCCTCGCCCGCTTCGCCTTCCCGCTGCCGGAGGGCGTCCGCACGGGCGAGTACCGCATCGAGGCCGAGCTGCCCGCCGCGCCCAGTCCGGCCAACCCGAAGCCCCTTCCCGACGTGAGTTCGGTTCCCGTGCGAGTGCAGGCCTTCGTCAAGCCGCAGTTCACGCTGGACGTGACGGCACCGCGCGAGGTCGTCACCGGAAGCAGCGTGCCCGTCACCGCGCAGGCAGAGCGGTACGAGGGGGGCGGGGCGACCGTGCCTGTCGAGTTCACGCTGCTGGGCGGCTCGGACCAGTCGGAGCTGTGGCCGGGAGCGGTGCCGGGTATCAGCGGGCGGCCCGACTTCGAATGGATTTCGCCGGACACCTGGGGCGACTCGGCCTTCCTGACCGTCCCGACGAACCGCGCACCCAGCGCCCGCACCCAGACGCGAAACGGCACGGGCACGGCGGCTCTGCGCCCCACCGCGCCCAACGCCCGGCCCCGCGACTACACCGTCTACGCCCGCGCCCGCGACGAGTACGGGCGCGACGTGCTGGCGAGCGTGCCCGTCACGGTGCATCCGGCGGGGGTACGGCTGGAACTGGTGCGCTGGCCGACCCTGACGGGGGGGAAGGCGAGCGCGGCCCTGCGCGTGCGGGCGGTGGGACCGGGCACACCCCTCCCCGGCCGCGCGGTGACGGCCACGGTGGTGCGGAGCTGGCAGGAGCGGGTCGCGCAGGGCGGGCGCATCGAGTACCGCGAACGGCAGGCCACCGTGCAGACGCAGACCCTCCGCAGCGGGGCGGGCGGCACGCTGACGGTCACGGCACCCGCCACCGGGTCCGGCAGCTACACCCTGCGGCTGGAGGCGAAGGACGCGGCGGGCCGAGTCACCCGCTCCAACGTGAGCCTGGGCTACGTGCCGGAGCCGTCCACCCAGGCCCCCGGCGTGCGCTTCACGCTGACGCTGGACCCCGACCGCGACACCTACGGGGTGGGCGACACCGCCCGCCTGACCCTGCGAACCACCCTTCCCGTGGGGACCCCGGTGCGCCTGACCGCCGCCGCCGAGGGCCGCCTGACCACCCGCACCGTGCGCGTGACGGGCCGGACCCAGACGCTGACCTGGAAGGTCACTCCCGACCTCTCGCCGGGCTTCACCGTACAGGCGACGGCGGTCGCGGGGGCCGAGAGCGTGCGGGCCGGAACGCCGCTGCTGTACGTGCCGCGTTCCGACCGTCAGCTCGTGGTGACGGTGAAGCCCTCGCGCGAGCAGGCCCGCCCCGGCGAGGAGGTCACCCTGAGCGTGGACACCCACGCCGGGGGCAGGGGGACGGCCGCTTTGGTCACACTGGCGGTGGTCAACGAGGCCGTGTACGACGTGGCCGCTGACCCCAGTCCCGACCCCTGGCGCTTCCTGTGGGGCGCCACCTATCCACGCGTGGAGGTGCGCTCCAGTGCCGGGGCGCCCGCCGACGGGGGTGGGGGCGGTGGGGCCGATCAGGGCGGCGCCCCGCTGCGGCAGGACCTGCGCGAGGTCGCCTATTTCGGGGCCTTGCAGACCGGGGCGGATGGCCGCGCCCAGGTCAAGGTGAAGCTGCCGGAAGCGCTGGGCCGCTACCGGATCACGGCCCGCGCCTTTACCCCGTCGGGTGGAGCGGGGGACTCCCGTGCCGGGATCACGGCGACCCTCCCCTTCGCCGTGCGCCTGACCGGGCCGCGCGTGCTGACGCAGGGGGACGTGGGGAGCGCGTACCTGGGGGTCCAGGACCGCGCGGGGGGCAAGACCGCCCAGGTTGCCCTGAGCGTGGGCACCGATGTCATCACGCGCACCCTGACCCTGGGCGGCGGCGACGCGGTGGCGCGGTTCCCGCTGGAGGCCCCGGTGACGGGCCAGAAGCTCACGTTGGAGGCGCGGGCGACGGCGCTGGGGGGCCAGGCCGACGCCCTGCGCCAGACCCTGCCGCTGCGCCCCGCCGGGCCGCGCACCCGCCTGACCCGCGAGGGCATACTGGCGGCGGCAGGCACGCGAACGGTGGAGTTCGGGGTGCCCTCCGGGGAGCAGGCGGAGGCCCTGACCCTCACCCTGGCGGCCACGCCCCTGCAAGCGGCACTGGCCGATCTGGACGCCTACCTCGCGGACCCGGAGGAGCGCTGGACCACCACCGATGCGGTGGCGGCGCGGCTGAGGGCCAACCTCGACCTCGTGGGGCTGGCGGGGCCGCTGGGGTGGCCGGATGTGCGCGAGCGGGCGCTCTTTCAGGCGCGGCGCGACCTCGCCACGTTGCTGGCGCTGCGGCAGTTCGGCAGCGAGAACGGCGCGGGCTGGGCCTGGACCGCGCAGGGTCCGGTGACCGCCGAACAGACCGCCCACGCGCTCGCCGCGCTGGCGGCGGCCAAGGGCGCGGGCCTGACCGATGCGGCCACCCTGCGCGGAGCCGTGGACGCGGGGCGGGGCCTGCTCGGAAAGGCGAGCGCTGGCGACCGCGTCCACCTCGCCGCCGCCCTCGCCCTCGCGGGGGACGCGGCCCCGGCGCTGAATCTGGCCCGCTCCGGGGGCGTCCGGGACGCGGAATCGCAGGCCCGCCTCGCCGCCGCGCTGGCCTCCTCCCCGGCAGCGGGGGCACGGGCAGCGGCGCTCACCCTCTACCGGGCTGCACGGACACAGGCCGAGCGCACCCCCGAGGGCGGCCTTTTCCTCGCGGACGACGTGACCGCTACCGCGTACCTGCTGGACGCCGCACAGGCGCTGGGGCAGAAGACCGATGCTCCCTTGTTCCTCCAGACCCTGCTGGACCGCCGCACGGGCGGCGCGTGGGAGGGGCCGCTCGCCACCGCCGCCGCGCTGGGGGCCTTGCGGGAAGCAGTGGCGGGGGAAACACGCCGCCCGAACACCCGCGTCACCGTCAGCCAGGCCAACTTCACCCGCGACCTCACCCTCGGCCCGCCCGTGCGGCTGACGCTGCCGTCCAGCGGGGCAACCTCCCCCCTACGGCTCACGGCAAGCGGCCCCCTCGCCTACCGGGCCGAGCTGGACGCACGGACGGCGGGGAGCAAACCGGCCACCCTCTCCCCCATCGTCGTGGAGCGGCGCTACGACCGCTCGCGGGTCGAGCGCGACGGGCTGGTCACGGTGACCCTCACCCTGCGGACTCCGGTCGCCCTGCGCCACCTGCGCCTCACCGACCCCCTCCCCGGCGGGCTGGAGGCCGTGGACGACCGCCCCTTCGCCTTCCCCGGCGCGGTGGCGAGCGCGGGGCAGACGGGCGCAGCGTGGGCCGACCGCTCGCTGTATGACGACCGGGCGGTCTTCTACCTCGAACGCCTCCCGGCGGGCGTGACCACCGTGCGCTACCGCCTGCGGGCGCTGGCCCCCGGCACCTACACGGCCCCCGCCCCCCGCGTGGAGTCGGCGTCGGGGCTGCCGCCCGCGCAGGGACAGGCGCAGCGGGTGGAGGTGGTGGAGAAGGAGTGAGCCTGGCTGGAACCTCCGTCCCCTTTCCCCCGTACCTGACCGCATGAAACTGCGCTCCATCCTCCGCAACGTGGCACGGCAGGAGGCGGCCAGTGTGGGCGAGGCCGCTCGCCGCGCCGCCGACTCTCTGCGCCATGATCCACGCGTGCAGGACACCGCCAGCCGCCTGAAAGCCCGCGCCGGGGACCTCGGCGGAAGTGCCCGCGCCCGCGCCGACGAGCATCTGGAGCGCCTGATCGAACGCCGCCACACCCGCCCCGGCGTGCCCGTCCCCGACGACGTGGCCGCCGCGCTGGCCGCCCGCCGCCGCGAGCGGGAGGCGCGGGTGGCGATGGCACGGGCCAGAGCCGCCCTAACCGCACAGGGCGAGACGCCCGATCAGCGGCGGGTGCTCACGCTGCTGGCCGACTCGACCCCCTGGGCAGGCGGTCAGGGCGAGGCAGTGCGCTATACGGGCCTGCTCGACCGCCTCGCGCCCTCCGGCGACCCCGCCGCCGAGATGGCGATTCACCGGGCGCTGTGGACCCTGGCCGAACGCCGGGTGCTGGCCGTCTCGCCGCATGGAGAGATCACGGCCTGTGAACTGCCTGTAACAGTGGAGGTCCGGGGCTAACTCCCCCCCCGCTCCCCCATCCGCTCCAACGCCTCCCCCAGCACCCCGTCCGCCAGTTCGCGGGCGCGGCGGGCCAGGGCGGCACTCTCGTCGCGCAGGGCCTGGGCCTCGGCGTCCGGCAGGCGGGAGAGGTTGGCTTCCACAGTCACGCGGGCGGCGTCCACCGCCCCGGCAAGGAGGCCCGCCCCCGCGCTCACGTCGCTGACGACCAGCGTGGGCGAGAGCGCCAGCGCCTCGGCGGCCCGTTCCAGCACCCGCACCCCGGTCTGCGCGAGGTCAAGGGGGACCCCGGCGGCGCGGCGGGCGGCATCTTCCAGCTCGGCCTCCCGCTCGGCGTCCTGTTCCGGCGTCTCGTCCGGCTGTCGGGCGGCCTCCACGAAGCGCCCGAAGGCCCGCGCGTCGGCCTGTCCCAGCGTCTGGAGGTGCTCGCGCTGCCCAGCCAGCCAAGGCAGCAGGGCGCGGCGCTCCGGGTGCGCCTCCTCGCGCCAGGACCGCTCCAGGGCGATGTTCAGCGCCATCTCCATCAGCGCGACCCCGAAGGCCGCCGCCACTGCCGCCGCCGCCCCACCCCCCGGCGTGGGGTCGCCGCTCGCCGTCCGCGCGAGGAGGTCACGGGCCGTCTCGTCCCAGAACTGCGCCATAGGGGAACTCTACGCGACCGTCCCGGCTGGCGACCCAAAAAAAGCCGCCCCCACGTAGGAGACGGCCCGGTCAGAGGAAAAAGCTTACAGGTTGCCCTTGAGGGTGCTGGCGACCTTGAAGGCCACCTTCTTGCCCGCGGGGATCTGGATCTTCTCGGAGGTGCCGGGGCGCACGCCGGTGCGGGCGGCGGTGGCCTTGACGCTCAGGGTGCCCAGGCCGGGCAGGCCCACGCTCTGGCCGCTGCGGATGGCGTCCACGACCACGTCGAGCATGGCGCTGACGGCTTCCTCGCTCTGCTTCTTGGTCAGGCCGGTCTTCTCGGCGACCTGCTCCACGAGCTGGGTCTTGGCGACCTTGCCGGTGCGCTCGCTGCCGCCCTCGGCGTTGCCGCCCGCGCTGCGTCCACGGGTCGCGCCGCCGTTGCCGCCACGGCTGGTGGTGCCTTCGGACTTCTTGCTGGCCGCTGCCTTCGTCGTTTTCTTCGTCATGGCGTGCAGCATGACATATGTGCTGGAAGGCGAAAAGGGGGGGTATGGGTCAAACAGCCCCTCCAGCACGCATTTGACAAGGTGCCCCACCGAAAAATGTCGTGCTGAACGGTATTTTCGGAAAGTTCATTAAGTCACGTTTAAGGCCGACCACCCCCATTGACCCCCGCCCAGCGCGGCTCCCAGGGCCTCTAGCGCAGCACCACGGTCTTGACGTAGGTGAGTTCCTCGACCGAGGCGCGGGCACCCTCGCGGCCGAAGCCGCTGTCTTTGATGCCGCCGTAGGGCATCTGGTCCACCCGGAAGGTGCTGGGGTCGTTCACGATCACCCCGCCCGCCTCGATGTCGCGGGCGGCTTCCAGCGCGTGCTGAAGGTTGGTGGTAAAGACGCCCGTCTGGAGGCCGTAGCGGCTGCGGTTGGCGGCGGCGATGGCCTCTGCCCAGTTCGCGGCGCGGGAGAGGACCACCACCGGGCCGAAGGCCTCCTCCGCGACGAGGCGGGCGTGCTCGGGCACGTCCTCCAGCACGGTGGGGGGCAGGATATTGCCCTGGGGGGTGCCGCCCAGCAGCAGGCGACCGCCGAGGGCCTGCGCCTCCCCGATCCAGTCCCCCAACCGTTCCAGCGCCGCCGCCCCGATCAGCGGCCCCACGTCGGTCGCCTCGTCGAGGGGGTCGCCGCACACCAGCGCCCGGCTGGCCTCCAGAAAGACCTCGCGGAAGCGGTCATAGGCGGCCTCGTGGACGATCAGGCGCTGGGGATGGATGCACACCTGCCCCTGGTAGGCGAAGGAGACGGCGGCGAGCGCCCGCGCCGCGCCCTCCACGTCGCTCTCGGCGTCCACGAGGTTGGCGCTGTTGTTGCCGAGTTCCAGCACGACCGGCTTGAGGCCGCTGCCGCGCTTGATGCTCTCTCCCACGCCGGGACTGCCGGTAAAGGTCACCAGCGCGACCTCTGGGGCCGAGGTCAGCGCCGCGCCCAGCTCGGCCCCGCCGTGCAGCACGCTGATCGCGCCGGGCGGGAAGCCGGCGTCGCGCAGCAGTTCGGCGAGCAGGTTGGCCGTCTGGGGCGTCTGGGGCGCGGGCTTGAGAATCACCACGTTGCCCCCCGCGAGCGCCGGACCGACCTTGTGCAGCGCGAGGTTCAGCGGGAAGTTGAAGGGACTGATCGCCGCGATGATGCCGCGCGGCTCGCGGCGGGTGAATCCGACTCGGCCTTCCCCGAAGCGGCTGGCGTCCAGCGGAATCCCCTCGCCCGCGAGCCGCAGCGCCTCGTCGGCGGCGAAGGACAGGTTCTCCACGCTGCGGGCGACCTCCACCCGCGACGCCTTGAGCGGCTTGCCCGCCTCGGTGGCGATGGTGCGGGCGAAGAGGTCGGCCCGCGCCGAGAGCAGCGCGGAGGCCCGGCGCAGGCCCTCGGCGCGGCGGTGCGCGGGCCAGCGGCGCGACTCGCGGAACGCTTCCGCCGCGAGGTCCAGCGCCCGGCGCAACTCGGCCTCCCCGGCGCGGGCCACGTCGTAGAGCGCTTCCCCCGTGTAGGGGTGCGCTACGCGGTCGGTCTGCGCGGTCATGACAGCCTCGCCCCCGATCAAGAGGGGCACGCGGGTCAGGGTGGTGGTCATGGGGTCACTGTACGGCGGGTGACCATGAGGCGTGGGCGCCCCGCATCCACCTTCGGCCCGATGGCCCTTACCCCCGCAGCAGCTTGACCGCCCGCACCACGTCCTGCGGGGTGATGGGCTGATCCGGGTGGGCGCGGCAGCCCGAGGCGTACTGCTCCAGAATCGTGTCGCCCGTGGCGTCCAGCGCACTGCGGATGCCCGACAGCAGGGTCAAGATGTCGTGGCAGTCGCGGCCTTCCTCGATCATGCGCTGGAGGCCGCGCACCTGACCCTCGATGCGGCGCAGGCGGTTGAGGACCTTTTCGTCGGTGGCACTCAGGGGAGCAGGGGTGGGGGTCATGAGACTCCTTGCCGAAAGGAAAGAACGGGGGACGTCAGCGCCGGTAGCTGAGGCCCAATATACCCCCCCAGGGTAGCAAAGGCCAGCCTGAGGTCCGCAGTTCGGCCCAGGGTCGACCCGCCGTGAGGCCCCGTGCTCCTCGTGTTCGGCCAGGGAAGGGCACGGGCGGCGGGAACCAACACCCTCGGTGTGGGGCGCTCAGGACAGGGGAACTTCACTCCTGCCCATATTCCCCTAAGGTTCTCAGGCGCATACCCTCCGGGGATACACCACCTCGCCATGGACTCCCAGCGGCTCTCCGGCGCGGACCTCGCGCAGGCGTTGCGGGCGGGAACGGCCCACACGCGGCACACTCGCCGGTCCCCCCGCCGGGGTGGGCCGCCCATGAGGCGGCTTTCCACGGGGCTAGACTGACGGCGCTTTCCCACCGCCGAATTCCCAAGGAGCATCAGTGTTCATCTCTGTCGTCATCGTCAGCAAGGGCCGCCCGGAGATTCTGGCTGGAACGCTGGCGTCCCTGGAGCGGCAGACCCGCGCCCCGGACGAGCTGCTCATCGTCGTAACCCAGGAAGCCGACCTCCCGGAGGGCGTGCGGGAGCGGCCGGGGCTGCGGGTGCTGTTCTCGGCGCCCGGCATTCCCCGGCAGCGCAACTGTGCCCTCGACCACCTCTCGGCCGACTCCGGGGCGGTGGTCTTTTTCGACGACGACGTGGAGCTCGCCCCGGACTACCTGCGGCGGGCCGAAGGTTTCCTGGTGATCCACCCCGACGTGACCGGCTTCAGCGCCGTGCCGGTGCTCGACCGCGCCGAGGAGGGGCTGCTGCCGCGTGAGCGGGCGCGAGAGATTTTAAAGGCGTGGTCCGTTCCGCCGCCTCCCGTGCGCTCCCGGCTGGGCCTGTACGGCTGCAACATGGTGGCCCGCACGGCTCCGGCCCAGGCGACCCGTTTTGATGAACGGCTCGCCCTGTACGCCTACCTGGAAGACCTCGATTTCGGCGCCCGGCTCTCGCGGTGGGGCCGGACGGTGGACTACAGCGGCGGACGCCTGATTCACCTCAGCACCCCGTCTGGACGCATGTCGGAACCGCGGCTGGGTTTCGCGCAGGTCATGAATCCGGTGTACCTGTGGGCGAGCAAGCGGGCCATTCCCGGTCCCGAATGCCTGCGCCTGATCGGGCTGTCGCTGGGGCTCAACGTGCTGAGCCTGCTGGGCCTTGACCGCCGGTTGCGGGTCACCCACGCGGCCACCGACCGCCGGGGGCGACTGCGCGGCAACCTCGCGGCCCTGCACCTGCTGGGGCGGGGCGTGATCGACCCGTCCGCAGTGCAGCGCCTCTAGCACCGCACAACGCAGGCAGGGTGGGGGGCCATGCCGGGAGGTTCCAGTGCCCCACCGGAACCCCCACCGTCTCACCCCGGCTCATGAAGGCGTCTTAGGGTAACAGCCATGTGGAAACGTCTGATCGCGTCCGCGCTGCTGGTGGGCACGGTGAGTGGCTGCGCGCTGATCACCCAGGTGACGGGCGCGGGAAGGGGCGGGGCGCCCGCGGCGCCGGCGCGGCTGGCCCCCGACCCCACCCTGCTGTCCCGGCCGTCGACCGAGATCGGGCACCGGCCGGACGGCACCGTGCTGGTGGAAGGGCGGCCCTTTTTTCCGCTGGGCTTTTACCACGTGTCGTGGGCGGGGGGCGGCACCATCCAGGGGCGGCGCGAGGACCTGCGGCGCCTGAGCGAGGCGGGCTTCAACCTGATGGTCACCGAGCCCATCAACGACCGCGACGTGAGCGACTTCGAACAGACGCTGAACGCTGCCCAACAGCAGGGGGTCTATGTCCTGAGCTACGGCCTGGGCGACGCCGCCGTGCGGCGGGTGGGGCACCACCCCGCAGTGCTGGGCTTCAAGCTCGCCGACGACAGCAACGCCCTCGTGAGGCCCGAGGAGGTGCGGCGACGGCACGCCCAGTTCAAGGCCCTGTCCCCGGAGAAGTTGACCTACATCAGCCTGTCGGTGGCCTATGACCGGCCCGAGACGGCCTATTTCGGCGTGTCGGACATGGTGGGCAACCAGAGCTACCCGGTCGGAAACGACGACATCGCGGTGACCTACCGGGTGATGCGCTCAGCGGTGCAGAGCGCCCTGGCGCGGCGCAGCGTGCCGGTCGCCAACCTCCAGACCTTTGCCTGGGGGGATGGGCCGCTGCCCACCGAGGCCGAGCTGCGCAACATGACCTATCAGGCGCTGATGGCGGGGGTCAAGGGCATCGTGTACTACGCCTACCGCTCCAGCGAGGTCGACCTGTCCCGCGAGCCCCGGCTGTGGCGGGCCGCCGGGACCCTGGCGGGCGAGATCGCCCAGCTCTCCCCCGCCCTGCTTGACGGCGAGCGCCAGGAACTCAGCGACGGCAACGCGGGGCGGCCCGTGGTCGTGCTGCTGCGGGGGCGCGGCGGGAACTTCCTGCTCGCGCTGAACAACAGCCGCACCAAGGCGCAGACGGTCCGCGTCTCGCTGTCCGGGGTGCCGGGCGGCTGGCAGGCCCTGGCGGGCCAGGGCTCGGCCCTGACCCGGCGCGGGGGGCAGGTCAGCGGCCAGCTCGCGCCCCTGCAGGTCGTGGCCTACCGGCTGGGCGGGCGCTGACTCCACCCGGCCCGCCCTAGCGCAGCTCCAGGTGCAATCGGCGCCGTTCGGCGTCGGAGACGACGTAGTACCACACGCCCCCAATCTTGCGGTTCACCCCGCGCACCGCCTCGGTCCGCTGCCGCTCGGTGAGGTAGCTGTGCCGGGTGCGCAGCCGCACCACCTCGGTGGGCGAGAAGTTGGTGCGCAGGTCTCCCTGAAGGCGCTCGAGCAGCGCCTGGAGTTCCCCGGTCGAGCGCTCCCCGAGTTCGGCCATCAGGCGGCGGACGACCTCCTGCTGCCGGGCATTGCGCCCGAGGTCGCCGCGCGGGTCCTGCTTGCGCATGCGGGCGTAGGCAAGGGCCTGCTCGCCGCTCAGGCGCACCGGCCCCGGCGTGAAGCTCTGGCCGTCGAGCGTAAAGGCGAAGGGCGGGTTGACGGTCACGCCGCCGACCTCGTCGATGGCGCGGCGAAAGCCCCCCAGGCTGATCTCCACGTACTTGTCCATCGGCAGCCCCAAGAAGCGCTCGATGGCCTCGGTCTGAAGCCGGGCGCCGCCGTAGGCGTAGGCCGCGTTGATCTTGACCAGCCCGTGGCCCGGCAGGTTGACCCGCGTGTCGCGCGGCACGCTGAGGAGCGTGAGCTGCCGCTCCACCGGGTCGAGGGTCAGCACCAGCAGCACGTCGCCCCGGCCGCCCCCCAGTTCCTCGTGGTCGGTGCCGATCAGCAGCAGGTGCAGCCGAGCAGTCGTCTCCAGCCGGTCGTTGAACCAGCGCGGCGCGACCGGGGGAGACGCAGGCGAGGTCGCCGGGGTCTGGGCACGCGGGGCCGGAGCCGGACGGGGGGCCGGGGCCACCTGGGCGGCCGGAGCGGACGCCGGGCTGGAGCGGGGCGCCGGGACCGGCGCGGAACTGGGTTCCGGGGCAGGCGCGGGAGGCGCGGCGGGCTCGGGCTGCTGCGGGACCGGCGTCGGCTCGGGCTTGGCCTTGGGGGCCGGGGCAGGCTCCGGCGCCGGAGACGGGGCGGGCGGCACCGGGGCCTCCTCCCGTGCCGGAGGGGGCACAGGCTCGGGGGCCGCCGTTCGGGCGGGCGGCGCAGGTGGGGGGTCCGGCTCCGGTGCCGCTTGCGCCTCCGGCTCCGGGGGCAGGTAGCGGCCCAGCGAGACGGGGCGGTCCGGGTCGGGGGGCGGCAGGTCCGCGAAGACAGGATCGTCGAGCACCCCGGCCGGGGGCGGCAGGCCGTCGCCGTCGAGTTCGTGGTAGACCACCTGCCCCACTGCCGAGACCCGCTCGTGGGTGAGGTAGAGGTAGCCCCCACCCCCGGCCGCCAGGGCCAGCAGCACGGTTCCGATCAGCCAGCGGCGGCGCATGGGGGAACTATAGCCGGGGGCGGGAGCGCGTGCCTGCGGCCCCCGCCCCCTGGTGGTGTCCCCCGGCGGCAGGGCCGGGGTATCTTGCACCGAGTCCGTTCATGCCGACCTCCCCTTCCCCCCCACCCCGTCTGGCCCCGCCCCCGGCGACTCCCCGCCCGGTGGGGCTGCGGGCGGGGGTGGTCTGGACGGTGCTGGGGCAAGGCACCTCCGCGGCGGCGCAGTGGGCGGTGGTGGCGCTGCTCGCGCGGCTGGGCAACCCGGAGGCCGTCGGGCAGTACGCGCTGGGGCTGGGGCTGGTCAATCCCCTTTACCTGCTGCTGGGATTGCAACTGCGCAGCGTGCAGGCCACCGACGCGGGCGAGGCCCGGCCGTTCGGGCAGTATTTCAGCCTGCGGGCGCTGACCATGCTGCTGGCCCTGGCGATCACGGCCGGGCTCGCGGCGCTGTATCCGCGGGCGGCGGGTGTGATCTTGTGGCTGGGGGCTGCCAAGGCGCTCGAGGGCCTGAGCGACGTGACCTACGGGCTGATGCAGCGGCACGAACGGCTGGACTGGGTGTCGCGCTCGACCATGCTGCGCGGGGTTTTGGGGCTGGGACTGCTGGCAGCGCTGTTCGCCGCGACGGGAAGCGTGACGCTGGGGGCCGCCGGAGTCGCGCTGGCGGGCCTGGCCGTGCTGCTCGTGCATGACCTCCCGCTCGCGCGGCGGCTGGCGCCGGGAGGCTGGTGGACCCGGCACATTCCGGCCGGGTTGCCCCGGCTCGCGCTGCCGCTGGGCGTGGTGATGGGACTGGTGTCGCTGGGCAGCACGCTGCCCCGGCTGTTTCTGGAACACGCGCACGGCAGCGCGGCGGTGGGCGTGTATTCGGCCCTGAGTTACGTCACGGCGGCGGGGAGCATCGTCGTGGTGGCGCTGGGCACCGCCCTGACCACGCGGCTCTCGCACCTGTTCGCCACCGGGCAGCGGGCGGGCTTCGTGCGGCTCACGCTGGGGCTCGTGGGCGCGGCGGCGGCCTTCGGGGGCGGACTGACCCTGCTCGCGGCGGTCGCGGGGGGGCCGCTGCTGGGCCTGCTGTACGGCCCCGACTACGCGGCCGAGGGCCGGGCCTTTCTGTGGCTCACGCTGGGCGGGGCGCTGAGTTACCTCGCCTCCTGCGCGGGCTTCGCGGTCACGGCGGCGCGGCGCTTCCGCGAGCAACTGCCCCTCTTCGCGGCCGTCACCGTCCTTCTGGCCCTCGCCTGCGCGTGGCTGATTCCCCCGTACGGCGTGATGGGGGCGGCCTTCGCCGGACTCATCGGGGCCGGGGCGCAGCTCGCGGGCAGCGGGCTGATCGTGGCGGGGGCGCTGCGGGCTGGTCCGGCCCCCGTTTCAGGAGACCCATGAATACAGCGTCCCATCCCAAGCCCCTGCGCATCCTGCACCTCACCGGCACGCTGGACCGGGGCGGCATCGAGAGCTGGCTGGTCAATCTCCTCGCGCAGGTGCCGGGGTCCGAGGCCCGCATGGACGTGCTGGTGGTCTCGCCCGACCCCCGACCCGGCGACCTTGACCGGCAGGTGTGGGGGCTGGGGGGTCGGGCCTTTCACGCGCCCCCCACCGGCCGCCCCCTCGCCTTTCTCGCGGCGCTGTGGCGGCACCTGCGCGAGCACGGCCCCTACGACGTGGTGCACAGCCATATCCACCACTTCGGGGGGCTGGCGCTGCTCGCGGCGCGGCTGGCCGGGGTGCCGGTGCGGGCCGCGACCAGCCACCTGGATTCCCGGCGCGGGGACGCGGCCGCCGGGCGGGGCCGCCGCCTGTACCTGCGGGGCATGCGGGCCGCGCTGGAATCGGGCGTGACCCACCGCCTCGCGGTGAGTGCGGAGGCCGCCGCCGCCCTCTTCGGCCCAGGCTGGCGGGAGCGGGGCACCCGGCTGGTCACCCTGGGGGTGAATCTGGAGGCGGTGCGGGGGGCGCGGGGCGGTGCAGAGCACCTGCGCCGCGAGCTGGGCCTGCCGCCGGGCGAGGCGGTGATCGGGCACGTCGGGCAGTTCCGGCCCCAGAAAAACCACCTCTTCTTGCTGGACGTGTTCGCGGCGTACCTGCGGCGGCACGGCCCGGCGCGGCTGCTGCTGGTTGGGGACGGGCCGGAGCGGTCCCGCGTGGGGGCGCGGGTGCGCGAGCTGGGCCTGGAAGACCGGGTGCACCTGACCGGCTCGCGGCCCGACGTGCCGGGGCTGCTGTGGGCGATGGACGCCTTCGTGTTCCCGTCGCTCACCGAGGGCCTGAGCCTCGCGCTGCTGGAGGCGCAGGCGGCGGGCCTCCCGGCAGTGGTGTCGCGGGGAGTGCCGCTTGATCCCCGGATGCGGCTGGAGGCGGTCGAGGTGCTGGACCTGGAGGCGGGCGGGGAGGCCTGGGCCGACGCGGTCGCCCGTGCCCTCGCGCGGGGCCGGGCCGTGCCAGAGGCGCTCGACTTCGATGTCGCCCGGACCTCGCGGGAGCTGCTGGCCTTTTACGCGCAGGCCGTGCAGGAGGCGGGGGCGGGGGGCGGCCCCCGGTGAGCCTGGAGGTGCCCAGCTCCCGGCGGGCGGCCCCGGCCCCAGTCCCGGCGCCCCTGCTCGCCCCGCTGCTGGAGCGGGCGGTCGCCGGGCTGCTGGGGGCCTACGTGTTGGTGCAGTTTTTCGGGCCGCCGCTGCTGGCCGCCGGACCGAGCTGGGCGCTGTGGCCCAGCCTCGCCGACCTGCTGCTGTGGGCGGCGCTGGGGCTGGGCCTGGGCTACCGCCGCCCGCCCGCGCCGGAGCACCGCGCCGTGTGGCAGGCGCTGCTGGTGATCGGGGCGCTGTGCCTGCTGTCCTTCGTGCTGCTGCTGGTGCTGCGTGACCCCGGACTGGGCGCGGCCCTGCCCTTCGGGCTCTTTCAGCTCTACAAGCTGGCGCAGACGCTGGCCGCCTTTTGGCTGATGTCGCGGCTGCCGCTGTCTGACCCGGCCTTTGCGGCGACCCGGCGGCGCTGGGGCACGGCCGCGCTGCTCTCCTTCGGGCTGATGGTGGGGGGCGTGGTGTGGACCACCTTCTCCGGCACCCTGCCGGACACGCTGGGGCAGGTGCTGCCGCGCGGTCAGGGGGTCGCCGGGCCGTGGGAGGGCTTTTACCGCCACTACGAGCAGGGCCTGGGAAGTATCGGCTACAACCACGGGCACGTCGCGGCGATGGTGCTGCTGGCCGGAGCACTGGCGCTGCTGCTGCGGCCGGGGCGCTGGACCCCGCTGGTGCTGGGAAGCATTCTGGTGGCGTCCTTTCTGTCGGGGTCGCGGGCGGGCTTCGCGGGGGCGGCGCTGTTCGTGCTGCTCCAGGGCTTCCGCACGCCCGTGCTGGCGACCCTGGCCCTGACCGCGCTGGCCGCCGGGGCAGTGGCCGCGACGCCCTGGCTGGGGGCCGAACTCGGCGACCTCGTCTCCCGGCAGTCCACCCTGCTGGAAGCCACCGAGGCCGGGAACCTCGCCGGGCGCACCGACATCTGGACGGCGTATCTGGACGCCCTGTCGGCCGAGCCGCTGCGGCTGCTGATCGGCAGCGGATTCGGCTCGGGGGTGGGCAACCTGGGGTCGTACGCCCACCTGCTGCCCCTTCAGGTGCTGTACGAGACGGGCCTGGCGGGCTTGACCGTGCTGGGGCTGCTGTTCGGGCTGCTGTTCACGCGGCTGCGGCGGGCCGGAACCCACGCGGCCGGGGTGGGCACCCACCTGCTCGCGGCGCTGTGGCTCACGGCCATCACCACCGACACCTTCTATCCCAACTCGGCCTTCGGGTCCTTTCTGCCGCTGCTGTCCCTCACGCTGGCGCTCGCGCTGGCCCGTTCCCCGGCCTCCCCCCGCCCCTTCCCCTCCTGAGGAGTCTGTCACCTTGCGCGTCTGCATCGTTTTGGAACACCGTTTCGTCCACACACCCGACGGGGCCACCTACGAC
This sequence comes from Deinococcus sp. HSC-46F16, assembly GCF_024171495.1. NCBI lineage: Bacteria > Thermotogati > Deinococcota > Deinococci > Deinococcales > Deinococcaceae > Deinococcus > Deinococcus sp. HSC-46F16. Next base: position 32,519 of record NZ_JALJZW010000003.1, on the reverse strand, counting down.
AACGGGCAGGCCACCCACGCCCACTTCCGGCGCTACCTGAGCGCCTTCGAGGAGGTGCAGGTCGTGGCCCGCTCGCAGCCGGTGGCGCGGCCCCGGCCGGGCGACCGCCGGGTGGACGGGCCGGGCGTGCGGGTCGCGCACGTGCCCTACTACGAAGGTCCCGGCGGGCTGCTGCGGCGCTTCGGCCTGGTGCTGGGCACGCTGCGGGCGGTGCTGGCGCCGGAAGACGCCGTGATCGTGCGGCTGGGCGGCGTGCTGGGGCACCTCGCGGCGGGGCTGCGGGCCGCGCAGGGACGGCCCTACGCCGCCGAGGTGGTCAACGACCCCTTCCTGGGCTTCGCGCCGGGACCGGGGCGGCGCGGCCCCCTGCGTCCCCTGTTCCGGGTGCTGATGACGGGGCTGACCTGGGGGCAGGTGCGCGGGGCGGCGGCCGTGCAGTACGTGACGCGGGAGGCGCTGCAACGCCGTTACCCACCGGGGGCCGGGGTGCCCGCCTTCGGGGTGTCGGACGTGCACCTGCCGCCGGAGGCGTTCGCCCCGGTCCCGCGTGCCTTCCAGGGGCCAGCCTGCCGCGCGGTGCTCGTGGGGGCGCTGGAACAGCCGCACAAGGGGGTCGACGTGGCCTTGAAGGCGCTGGCCGCCGTGCGGGAAGCCGGGCTGGACGCGCACCTCACCGTGGTGGGCGAAGGGGGACTGCTGCCGGAGCTGGAGGCGCAGGCCCGCGCCCTGGGGGTGGAGGGCGCCTGCACCTTCGCCGGGCAGCGCAGCACCCCCGCCGAGGTGCGGCGCGACCTCGCGGCGGCGGAGCTGTACCTGATGCCCTCGCGCACCGAGGGGCTGCCCCGCGCCCTGCTGGAGGGCATGGCGCAGGCCCTTCCGGCGTTGGGCTCGGACGTGGGCGGAATTCCCGAGCTGCTTTCCCCGGACGCGCTGGTGCCGCCCGGCGACGCGGCCGCACTCGCCCGCGTCTGGCACGCCCGCGCTGCTGACCCCGCGTGGCTGACCGCCCAGAGTGCACGCAACCTCGCGCACGCCCGCAGCTACGCCGACGACGTGCTGGACCGGGAGCGGGGCCGCTTCCTGCGGGCCGTGCGGGAGCGGGCCGTGGGGCGGGCCACAGGGAAGCGGGCGGCGCGGTAGGCGGGGGAAGCGGGCGGGGGGCCAGGCTCCGTATCATGCCGTGTGTCCCGACTGCCCCCCCTGAGGATCCTCTACACGACGACCACCCCCATCGCGGCGCTGGCCTTTTTCGCGCCGCAACTGCGGCACCTGCGCGGGCAGGGCCACGACGTGCACCTCGTCACGCCGCCCGAACCCGCCGAGCTGGTGGCGCGGGCACGGGCGGTGGGGGGCGCGACCTTTCACCCGCTCCCGATGGCCCGCGAGATCTCGCCCCGGCGGGACCTGCGGGCGCTGGCGGGCATGCTGGGCATCCTGACGCGGGTGCGGCCGCAGATTCTGAACTTCTCCACCCCCAAGGCCGGGCTGCTGGGCGGGCTGGCGGGCGTGCTGACCGGGGTGCCGCTGCGGGTGTACTTCATCCACGGGCTGCGCTCGGAGACGGCGGCGACCGGGGCGCTGGCGCGGCTGCGCCCGCTGCTGCGGCTGATCGAGCGCCTGACCTGCGCGTGTGCCCACGAGGTGCTGTGCGTCAGCGAGTCCAACCGCGCCGAGGCGGTCGCGCTGGGGCTGGTCCCTGCGGGCAAGATCCGGGTGCTGGGGGCGGGCAGCCCGGCGGGGCTGAACGTGGACCGCTACGCGCACCCGGACCCCGGGGCGGTCGCCGCCGCGCGGGCGGACCTCGGCCTGCCGGAGGGCACCCCGGTCGTGGGCTTCGTGGGCCGCCTCGCCCCGCAAAAGGGCGTGGAGGAGCTGCTGCTGGCCTGGGAGGAGGTGCAGCGCCGGTTGCCGGGGGCGCGGCTGCTGCTCGTCGGCACCCCGGACCCCGCCAACCCCCTCTCGGCGCGGGCGCTGGACGCCTACCGCCGGGCGCCCGGAGTGGTGCAGGTGGACTTCGAGGCCGACATGAGCCGCCTCTACCCCCTGATGACGCTGCTGACCCTCCCCAGCCGCCACGAGGGACTGGGGATGGTGGTGCTGGAGGCGGGAGCGGCGGGCGTTCCGGCGGTGCTCACCGACGCCCCCGGCGTGCGCGACGCGGGGGTGCCGGGAGTGACCTGCTTGCAGGTGCCCACCGGGGACGTCCCGGCCCTCGCGGGGGCGCTGCACGCCCTCCTCACCGACTCCGCCGAGGCCCGGCGCCTGGGCGAGGGGTCGCGGCGCTGGGTGCGCGAGCAGTTTAACGAGCGCCGCGTCTGGGCGCTGTGGGACGAGTTCTACGCGGGGGCGTGGGCACGGCGGCAGGCGGCCCGCCGTGCACGGCGGCCGCTGCTTCTCGCCGCCGGGGCGGCCCTGCTGCTGGGGCTGACGCGGGGGGCGCGGGGCCGGGGCCGCCGCTAAGCAGCTTCACGCGTCTCCGCCCGGGTCCGGCGCCCTGGCCCCAGAGCGAGCGGCCGGGCCTACTCGTGCCGCTCCAAGTCGCCCGCTCCCCGCACGACCTCGGCGGCGAGGCCGTACACCGGGTCGTAGGGACCGGTCCACACGAGCGCCCAGCCCCGCGCCTCGGCGTGGCCGCGCGACACGGCCCGCTGCGCCTCGGTGGGGGTCAGCCACGCGGCGTAGTTCAGGGCGCCGCCGGGCATGTGGCCGGTGTCACGGTAGGCGGCGATCAGCGAGCGGGCGTGGCCGTCGTAGGGAATCAGGACGGGCAGCGACGTGCCCGGCCGGGGCCGCAACTCGGCGGCGAAGGAGGCGTAGTCCAGCGCCTCGCGGTGCGCCCGCAGGGCGGCGGCCCACCCGGAGGCCCCGCCGCCGGGAAAGAGGGCCGCGTCGTAGGCCCGCTGCGCCTCGGGACCGGGCAGGGCAGGCTCCGGGCCCAGCAGGCTGCGGGTCAGCTCCAGTTCGCGCCGCCAGCCTTGCGGCACCGCCACGTCCCGCAGGCGGCAGAGGTGCAGGTGCTGCCGGGCCAGCGCGGCCGCTTCCACGACGTAGGGCAGCGGCGAGGTGACCTGCCAGACCGTCTCGAAGGGACCGGCCGCCGCCGGGGGCAGCGAGGTGGCGACCACCCGCACCGCCTCCCCCCGCCCCCGGGCCTGAACCAGGGCCGCCACCTGATCGGCCAGGTGGGCCGGGCACAGGCTGGTCGAGAGCAGCACGCTGCCCGGCCACAGCCCCGCCAGCCGCGCCGCGCTCGCCCGCGAGGGCAGCAGCGCCAGCGTGTCCCCCGGCTGCCGGGCGAGGTCAGCGGCGAGCCCGGTGAGTGACGCGTCACGCGAACTGACCTGCGGAGAGGGAGGCCGGGAAGACGCCGGGGAGGGGGCAGGCAGGGGCCGAAAGGCGGCGGGCCAGCGCCGCTCGACCCCCGGCAGGCCGACCACCGTCCACCCGAACAGCCGCGCGGCGTCCGCGAGCAGCTCGCCCACGACCTCCAGCAGCCCGGCGGGCAGGGCATGCAGCCCGTCGAGCAGCAGCGGCCCCGCGAGCAGCCGGGCGAGGTCCGGCAGGTCCCAGCTCCAGGCCGCGCCCAGGCCCCGCACCACATCTTCCAAGACTTCCACCCGCAGGGGACCGGGGGCCGCCCCAGCCAGCCGCGCCGCCGCGCCGGGCACGCCCGCGCGGGAGGCGAGGGCGAGGGTCACCGGGGTGCCGGGCGCCGCGCCCAGGGCCGCCAGCCCGGCCTGCTGCCGCGCCAGCTCATGCGCCTCGGCGGGCAACACCCACAGGCCCGGCGGTAGCCTCACCGGGGCGGGCATGGGCGAGGGGGCCGCGTCCGGCCCCAGCAGCGCCGACGCCAGCGCCCGCACGAAGACCTCCCGCTCGCCGGGAGTCAGGGGGGGCCGGGCCGGGGGCGATGGCCTGACCCGCCCCTGCGTGGGCACCGGCCCAGCCGGGGCTTCCCCCAGAACCCGCGCGGCGTCGGCGTGGTCGAGCAGCCCCCCGCTGCCCGCGAGCAGGGCACGGGCCAGTTCAGGCTCGCCCAGGGCCGCCGCGAGCCGCGCCGCCGCCAGCCCGTCGCCCGCGGCCTGGGCGATCAGCGCCCGTCCCCGCTCCATGAAGGGGGCCAGGGCCACCGCGCCGCCGCCCCCGGTCATCGCGTGACCTCGGCGGGGCGCTCCGCGCGGCCCAGCGAGCCGTAGGCGTAGTCGCCGCCCACCGCCGCGTCCCGGTACCGGTTGACCACGAAGCCCAGCAGCCGCACCCCCAGCCGCCCGGTGTCCTCCACCAGCCGCTCCAGCGGGACGCGGGGGGCGGCCGCGTCGGTGACGAGGATCATGCCGTCGAGGCGCCGGGCCAGCGCCAGCGTGTCCGCGATCTTGAGGGCCGGGGGCGTGTCCACCAGCGCGAGGTCATAGCCGGGGAGCAGGCGGCGAATCTCGGCCTCGAAGTGGGCTGGCTCCAGCCGGGAAGCCCGCGAGGACAGCAGCGAGACCCCCGGCGCCACCTCCTCCCACAGCCGGAAGTCGCCCGGCAGGTCCCGCGCGGCGGCCCCGGAGCCCGCCAGCCAGTAGCTCTCCTGGGTGCGCCGGAACACGTCGGCGTCCACGACGAGCACGCGCAGGCCGTGGCCCGAGAGGCTCAGGGCCAGGCCCGCCGTCACGGTGCTCTTGCCGTCGGCCACCCCGGTGCTGGAGACGACCAACGCGGGGCGCTCGTGCCCGGCCAGTTCGGCCAGCACGCCCACCCGCACGAACTCGAGCTGCTCCCGGAACACCCCCTGCCGCGCCCAGCCCAGCCCGCCCCGCGCTCCCCGGCGGCCTGCCAGCGGCGGCAGGGTGCCCAGCACCGATACCCCCAGCCCGCGCAGGTCCTCCGGGCCGCGCACCCGGGGGCGCACGCCGTCGAGCAGCGACAGCCCCAGCACCCCGAAAAAGAGGGTCGCCCCGAACACCACCAGCGCGTCGCGCAGCGGCCGGGGAGCGACCGGATCCTGCGGCCGGACCGCGCCCGAGAGCGCCGAGAGGGTGCCGCTGACCGTCTGCTCCAGCACCTCGACCTGTTGCAGGCGCTGCACCACGTCGCCGCGCAGCCGCTCCAGGGTCCGTTCGTCGAGGGCGGTGGGCGCGGCCGCGATGCGGGCGGTCAGGTCGTCACGCTCGGTCACCAGGTTCTGCCGCGCACGCACGATGCCGCCCAGCGCCCGCTCCCGGTCCCAGTCCAGCAGCGCCCGCGCAAAGGCGTCGGCGGCGGCCCGCGCCAGTTCCGGCGTGGGTGCCCGCACGGCGACCTCGTAGACCCCCACGAAGTCCTGGTTGACCTCGGCGCTCAGGGCCACGCTGCGGGTGTCCCCGGCGCTCGCCTCGGCCCGCAGGGTACCGAGCAGCTCGCGCCGCGCGGGCGAGTCGGGGGTGGTGCGGCGCAGTTCGGCGAGCGCCGAGTCCCACACCGCCGGGGAGCGCAAGGCCCGCTCGACCACGGCGGGGGGCAGCGGCGGGGCCGTGACCAACGTCTGGACAATCACCGAGTTGCCGCTGCCGGTGGGGAGGGCCGCCACACTGGCCGACCCCTCGTAGACCGCCGGACGGCTGCCCGAAAGCAGGTAGGTCAGGCCCGCCAGCAGCAGGGCCGTGGCGAGCAGGGGCAGGGCCGCGCGGCGCAGCACCCGCAGCAGGGCGGTCAGGTCGAGGTCCTTGGGCTGGTCAGTCGGCATGGGGATCCTTGGGAGCGGGGCGGAGGCGGGACAAACCGGCCGTCATGCTACCCCGGCCGGGGCCGGTTGCCTCCTCACCTTGTTGGGGGAGGAAACGGGAGCGGGCCACGCGCTCTTTTCGGGAACGCCGCCCGATTGACGCCCCGGGGCGGGCGGGCTAGCTTCGGCCCATGCGACCCCCTTCTGGCCGGGCTGGCCTGCCGTTCCTGTTCCGGCGGGCACTTCTCGCGGGTCTGGCCGGGCTGGCCGTGGTCGCGGGCGAGGCGGGGGCGGCCCGGCTCACGGTCTTCGCGGCGAGCAGCCTCACCGACGCCTTTACGGAGATCGGCCGGGTCTTCGACACCCGGACCGGGCACCAGACCCGCTTCAGCTTCGCGGGGTCGTCCAGCCTGCGCACGCAGCTCGAGCGCGGAGCCCGCGCCGACGTGTTCGCCAGCGCCAGCCTGAGCCAGTACGCGCCGCTGCGCTCGCGGGGCCTGGTGGGTCCCGAGACCCCCTTTGCTCGCAACCGCCTCACGGTGGTCACCCCGGCGGCGCGGCCGCTGACGGGGGGCCTGGCGGGGCTGGCGCGGCCGGGGCTGCGGCTCGTCGTGGCCGGACCCGAGGTGCCCGCCGGGGAGGCCACCGCCCGGACGCTGGAGCGGATGACGGCCTCCGGGCGGTACGGCCCGGACTTTGCCCGGCGGGTGCGGGCGAACGTGGTCAGCGAGGAACCCAACGTGCGGCAGGTGGCGCTGAAGGTCAGCCTCGGGCAGGCCGACGCCGCCTTCGTCTACCGCTCGGACGTGACCCCGGCGCTGCGCGGGCAGGTCCGGACCTACGCGCTGCCAGACGCCTTCAATCCGCCCGTCGCCTACCCTATGGGGGTCGTGACGGACAGCCCGGAGGCCCAGGCCGCGCGGGCCTTCGTGCGGTTCGTGCGTTCGCCGGAGGGCCAGCGCATCCTGGTCCGCTGGGGTTTCCTGCCCGCCCCGTGAGCCGCGCCCCGGCCCCGCATCCGGTCCCGGTGCTGCTCAGCGCCCTGATGGCCGGGCTGCTGCTGCTTCCCGTGCTCGCCCTGCTGCTGGAAGCCCTGACCCCGGCGGTGCGGGGCACGCTGGGCTCGGCGGCGGTGCGGGACGCGCTGCGGGTGAGTGCCCTCACGACGGGCACGGCCCTCGCCGCCACGCTGGTCCTGGGCACTCCGGCGGCCTACCTGCTGGCGCGGCGCCGCTTTCCGGGCCGGGGCCTGCTCGACGCCCTGCTCGACCTGCCGATGGTCCTGCCCCCGGTCGTGGCGGGCGTGGCGCTGCTGCTGGCGTTCGGACGGGACGGGCTGCTGGGGGGGCCGCTGGAGGTGGCGGGGGTGGACCTCGCCTTTACGCCGGGGGCGGTGGTGATCGCGCAGGTCTTTACCAGTGCACCCTTCTACGTCCGGGCGGCGCGGGCGGGCTTTCTCGCTTTTGATCCCGATGTGGAGGGAGCCGCGCGGGTGGACGGGGCGGGGCGCTGGGCGGTCTTTCGCCGGGTCACGCTGCCCCTTGCGCTCCCCTTCTTGCTGGAGGGCGCGGTGCTCGCCTGGGCGCGGTCGCTGGGCGAGTTCGGGGCGACCCTGCTCTTCGCGGGCAGCCTTCAGGGCGAGACGCGCACCGTGCCGCTGGCGATCTACAGCGCTGCCGAGAGCGACCTCGCCCCCGCGCTGGCGTTGAGCGCCCTGATGGTGGCGCTCGCGTTTGGCGTGCTGCTGACGCTGCGGCTGATCGCCGGGCGACGGCTGACCGCCCCGGAGTGAAGGCCGGGAGGGGCGAGCGACTTCGTCCTGTTTTCGACCCTCAAACTAGCGATACCTTTGGCCCCTTTTGCCTCCAAAATTAGGTGATCTAAGTTACAAATGGGCCTTTTTGGACCCAGATCAAACTAGCGATACCTTTGGTCCGTTTGGGGGGGCCAATTGGCTTTTTAACGTCCAGAACGCATTTTCATACTAGCGATACCTTTGGTCCGTTGGGCGAAAAACTAGCGATACCTTTGGCCCGTTTGATTTTGGGGGACTAGCGATACCTTTGGTCCGTTTAGTCTGTTTTCGTCGTCTGTGAGCTGATTTTTCTCAACATGAGAGAGGAGCGGCCCCAAATCCCCCCTGTCCACCCGGAATAGCGATACCTTTGGTCCGCGAGGGGTCAAAACTAGCGATACCTTTGGTCCGTTTGGGGCCAAAATAGCGATACCTTTGGTCCGTTTTCGCCGAAAAACGCCGTCTGAGACGCGAAGTGGGGTCTGCCTTGTTGTTGTTCTTTTATATCTTTTACAAAGAAAGGAACAACACTACATGCGTCCAGCGAAAAAACCCAACCAGGTCACCCTGCTTGACGAACGCAACATCGCCCGTCTGGGCATCGTCAGCATCCAGACTCGCCTGAGTTCCGAGACCCGCTGGACGAGCGAGTTCCAGATCGCCGACCGCCGGTTCCGGGTTGAGGGCCGTTCCGCTGACGGCCGCCCGCGCGGCGGGGACACCAACGTGATTCTCGGCATTGAAACACTCTTCGCCCAGAAGGGCATGCCGGAGGACAACTGGCTTCACACTTCGGCCTACGAGTTGCGGGAAGCCAGCTTTCTGGCCAACAACGGCAAGAACTACCACCGCCTGCGCGAATCGCTGCTGCGGCTGTGGTCGACAGGGTTCATCGTGAGTGAGGGCTGGGTCGCCGACACGGGCCGCACGACCTGGGCCAATCAGACCCTGCGCCTGATCGACCGCATCACCTACTGGGACCAGAGCGAGGGAGCCGACCCCGACGCCGACCGCGCCCGGCAACTCGTGCCCGACGCGACCCTCAGCATCAAGCTGGGGGATCAACTGGCTGCCAGCATCCGGGCCGGGTACACCCAGGCCCTCGACGGGCGGCTGCTGCACCAGATTGAGCAGCCGCCCGCGCGGGCCTTGTACCGGCTGCTCGAAGCGCACCGCTACCGCGAGACAGGTGTGCGGGCCGACAGCGTCACGGCGGGACTGGACGACTGGCGGGCCGCCTGCGGCATCAGCGAGGGCAAGCCGTCGCGGGTGATTCGCACCCTGGAAGAAGCCCATCAGGAGCTGATCGCGCAGGGCTACCTGGAGGGCGTGGAGACTGGGGGTGTGCGGGGAGCGACCCAGATCACCTACCGCTTCCGAACCGAGGACACGCCCGACCCGGCCCTGGTGCAGGCGCTGCGCGAGGCGGGTGTGTCGGCCCCCCGCGCCAATGTCCTCGCCAAGCAGTACCCCGACCGGGTGGAGGAGGCCATCGCTTTCCTGCGGCTGCGGCGCAGCACCAGCCCCACCCCCATCCGCAATCCGGGCGGTCTGATCGCCGACTTCCTGGATCATCCCGAGAAGTACACCCTGCCCGAGGACACGGTCCCTGCCCCCCACGCCGACGCCGGGGAAACCCGTGCCCGGCAGGAAAGGCAACAGGAAGCCCAGGAACGGGCCGCGCAGCAGCAATTCGAGGAGGAGCAGCAGGTGTTGCTTGCTCTGCCTCCTGGGGGCCAATGGGAGGCCGCAGAGGCCACTTTGCGGACCCTGCTGCGCCGCCGTTTGAGAGAGGGCGAGTGGGGCGCCCTGGAAACGGCCTGCAAGGCCGGGACCTTTTCGGCCACCAGTCTGGTGCGCGAGGCGAGCACGCACGCGGCCCGCGGTGCCCTCCCCGAGTTCGTCAAAGGGCTGCGCGAACGCCTGGGAGGCGGTGCATGAGGAGCATGAGCCTCGCCCCCACGTCCTGCGGGGTAGGCTGAGCGGGATGCGGACGCTGACCTTCTTCAACCACGCGGGCGGTGTGATGAAAACCAGCCTCACGCGCGACGTGGGCCACAGCTTGGCGCGGTCGGGGCTGCGGGTGCTGCTCGTGGACCTCGACCCACAGGCCAACCTCACCGACTGGCTGGGCGTGACGGGCGTGGGGCAGGAGCAGACCGCCTTCGCCACCGCCACGCGGGGCGAGCCTCTGCCCTCCCCGGTCCAGGTCCACGACCTCGCCCTGATCCCCAGCGACGTGTCGCTCGCGCTCGCCGAGGGCCAGATGATGGGCGTGGTGGGGGCACACCTGCACCTGCGCCAGGGCCTGCAGGCGGTCGCCGACGAGTACGACGTGGCCCTGATTGACAGCCCGCCCAGCCTGGGGCAACTCTCGATCCTGGGGGCGCTCGCCGCCGACCACCTGATCGTGCCTGTCCCGACCCGCCAAAAGGGCATGAATGCGCTGGCGGGTCTGTCCGAGGCGATGGCGACCTACCGCAAACTGCGCCCGGACCTCACGGTGGCCCTGTACGTGCCCACCCTGTACGATGCGCGGCGCTCGCACGACCGGGAGGCGCTCGCCGCCCTTCAGGGGATGCTGAGGCCCCTCGCCAGCCCGATTCCCGACCGGGGCGCCGTGTGGAACGACAGCGCGAGTGCGGGGCAGCCGGTGGGCGTGTACGCACCCGGTTCGCCCGTGCACCGCGACGTAGGCCGGGTGACCGCCGAGATCGCCGGGGCGGTGGGCTTGCCCTTCCCCGGCCCTGAGGTGGACGCGTGACCCGCCGCCCCCGCCCGGCGATCGGTGCCCGCCTCAGCGGCCTGGTGGAGGGCGTGGAGGCGCTGGGCCAGCCTGCCACGACTACCCTGCCGCTGGACGCCCTCCAGCCGGGCCAGTTTCAGCCGCGCGTGCAGTTCCCCGCCGAGGGACTGGAGGCGCTCGCCGCCAGCATCCGCGAGCAGGGCATTTTGCAACCGTTGCTGGTGCGCCCGCTGCCCGGCGCTCGTTACGAGATCGTGGCGGGCGAGCGGCGCTGGCGGGCCGCCCGGTTGGCGGGACTGGCCGAGGTGCCCGTCTTGCAGCGCGACCTCAGCGATGAGGGGGCGCGGCTGGCGGCGGCGGTGGAGAACCTGCAGCGCGAGAACCTCAATCCGCTGGAAGAGGCCCGCGCCCGCCTCGGGGTCGCCGCCGCCACCCTGAACGTGGCGCCCGGCGAGGTCGTGCCGCGCCTCTTCGCCCTCGACCGCCGCCCGGAGGACGATCCGGCGGCCGTGGAGCGGCTGGATACCGTCTTTGGGGCATTGGGACGCGAGAGCTGGCGCTCCTTCGTGAAAAACCGCGCTGCCCTGCTCTCCTTGCCGGAGGACGTGCAGGCGGCGGTCGAGGGCGGGCTGGACTACCGCAAGGCGCTGGTGATCGGCCGCGCCGAGGACCCCGCCCGCCGCGCCGAATTGCTGGAGGCCGCCGCTGCTGGAGCCACCGTGCAAGCCCTCCGGGAGCAGGTGACCCCAGCCCGCTCCGCCGCTGCCGATCCGGTCCGCGCCGTGGCCCGCCGCCTCACGGACAGCCGCACCCTGGCCGCCCTCGACCCCGCCCGGCGCCGCAAGCTGGAGCGGCTGCTGGGCCAGATCGAGGCGCTGCTGGACGCCGAGTAGTCCCTGCTCGTCACATGACGAGCAACTCCGGCTCCGGGTCACGTTCGGCCCGGCGCCGCACCTGCTCGGGGGTGAGGGCCTCGCCGTGGCCTGGCAGCACCAGCCGGGGGGCCAGGTCCACCATCCGCCGCAGGGTGCGGGCCGCCTCCCGGTGGTCGGCGTTGTAGGCGGCGCGGGGCAGGTGCGCCCCGGCTGGACCACCCACCACCGCGTCCCCCGCCACGAGCACCCCGTCGCGCAGCAGCCCGATCTGCCCCGGCGTGTGGCCCGGCAGCGCGACCACCTCCCAGCCCGCCAGATCCTCGCCGGGGTGGATGGACCGCAGGGCACCCGCTGGGACCTTGGGATGCAGGCGCGAGACGACCTTCCCGATGTCAGGCTTGCCCGCCGGGTACGGGAGGTCGTGGGCCTTGCCCGTCAGGTAGGGGTGTTCCGGCGCGTGGGCGAGGACGGGGAGGCCACGCCGCGCCGCGAAGGGCGCCCCGCCCGCGTGGTCGACGTGATGGTGGGTCAGCACGACCGCGTCGGGCCGAAACTGCGTCAGCAGCCGCGCCAGCCGGGGCACGTGGGCGAGGGTGCCGGTGTCGACCAGCAGGCGCCCGTCGGGGCTGTCCAGCAGGTAGACGTTGGCGTAAAGGGGGAAACGCCGGACGAAGGGCGGCAGCTTCAGCGTCACCCGAGGTCGTCCTCCGCCGGTCCCTCCGCCGCCTCCAGGGCCGAGCGCAGCACCCCGCCCCCGCCCGGCACGACCGCGTAGTCGCACAGGGCCAGGAAGGGGGCGTCGCTGGCCGCCGCGCTGACGCCCAGGCGCAGGGTGACCTCGTCCGGAAGCTGACCCAGCACGTAGTTCACCGCGCTCTCGGGGTTGATCTCGCGGGGGAGCAGCACCAGTTCCTCCGGCTCCTCCAGCAGCCGCAGTTCGCCCGCGAAGGGTCCCTCCTCCAGCCACGCCCGCCACTCCCGCGCCGCTGCCGCCAGGGCCGGGGCGACCCCGTAGGGATGCCGCACGGTCACGCGCAGGGGCAGCCCGCCGCGCTCGTGCAGCTCCGCCTCGGTGCCGAGTTGCCCCAGCATGCCGATGTGCTCCGCCGCCTGGTGCGCCAGCCGCAGCGCGCCCTCACGCTCGGCCAGCGTCTCGCGGCTCAGGCGCCGCCACGCCGGGTCCTCCTCGCCCTCGGGGGTCAGCACGACGGCCCCGTGGCGCAGGATCTGCCAGGAGGTGAAGAGAGCCGGGACCTCCAGCAATTCCTCCTCGTCCATTCCCGTCACGGGGATCAGGTCGGCCCCGGCACCCAGCAGGCCCGCGAGCGCGGCGGGGGCTTCCGGTGCCCCAGGGTCGTCGGGACCGGGACGGGTGAGGAGTCCGGCGGGGTTGACGAAGGCGACGATCATGGGGGGCACTCTAGCCTCCCGCCACGGAATCAAGGGGGAAGGGGGTCAGGGTTGCCGAACGCGGCTCACGTCCGCGAGCGGCCTCGCGTCTCCGGCAGCCCCCGGCCATACGAACAGCAGCGCCAGCATGGCCAGTGCCCGGACTTGTGCGCAGGTCCGGACGAACGATGCCCGAACCGGTCAGCGCATTGGGGGACTGTCCCGAGGCCGCCGAGCTGTCGGCGGGGTATGGCCCGGCCGTCTCCGGGGGAAGGGCCACCGGGCAGGGGCAGGTGGCCGTGCCTGCGTCCCCCCCACGGCTGGTCCCCGTGCCGAGCGGGGAACCGGGGGCGACCCCCGCTCACTTGATCGCTTCACCCACCGTGACACGGAGAGAGCGGGCATCGACCACCTTGACCCCGGCGGCCTCAAAGGCCGCTTGGGCTTCCCCCGGCGCCTCGTCAGTGACCCAGGCGTGCACCTCACCGAGCCCCGCGAAGGTCACGAAGCCGGAAGGACCCCATTTGCTGTGGTCGGCGATCAAGACCGTCTGCCGTGCCCGGCGCAGGATGGCCGACTTCTGCTGGGCCTCGACAAGGTTACTGTTCGTCAGACCGCGCTCCGGGTCGATGCTGGTGCAACCCACCAGAAACACGTCGTACGAGTAGCGCCCCACTGTGGCCAGCGCGTCCGGCCCGGTCAGGCTGTAGGTGGACCCGTAGACTTCTCCCCCCACGACATACAGCGGGCACTCGCCGTTGAGTTCGTAAGCCACGTCCAGCCCGTGCGTCACGACCCGCAGGGTCCGGGTCAGCGCGGGCACGCGCCGCAGCGCCTGCGCGACGTGCCGAGCGGTCGTGCCCGCATCGAGATAGACCGTCTGGCCTGGCCGCAGCAGCCCCAGGGCCACCTGGGCGAGCCGGGCCTTGCCCACCTGCTCGGTCTGCTGACGGTCCGCGTACCGCTGGTCCTGACTCGCCAGGGCGGCCCCCCCATGCACCTTGCGAATCAGGCCCCGTTCCGCCAGCACGTCCAGGTCACGCCGGACCGTCGCCCCGCTCACGCCCAGCAGGTCCATCAGGGCCGTCGTCCGCACGGTGCCCTGCTGGGCCAGAAGGTCCACGATCCGCGACAGGCGTTCTTCAGCGAGCAGGGCAGTCACCCGCTGATGGTAGCCCACGCCCGCTCAGGGCTGCTCAGAACTGTGCAGCGGACTCCAGCAGCCCTCTCTTGCCTGAGCAATTAAGATCATTTATACTCTGAATCGCTCAAAAGCAATCATCGAGGAAGGCAAGCGCGGACGGACGCGGGAGGTGTGAGCCTCCTGGAAAGGCGGGGGCAAACAGGCATGACCACACTTCCACGGCAACTGATCCGGCTGGGGGCCACGGCCCGCGACAAGGCCGACGCGATCACCCAGGTCGCTGCCCTGCTGAGCGGGGCGGGGAACGTGCACCCGGACTACCTTCAGGGCATGCTGGCCCGCGAAGAGCAGGCCAACACCTACCTGGGGAGCGGCATCGCCATCCCGCACGGCACGCCCGACACCCGGCACCTGATCCACGAAACGGGCATCGCCGTGTTGCAACTGCCCGGCGGGGTGCGCTGGGGCGAGGGGGGCGAACCCGTGCGGCTGGTGATCGGGATCGCGGCGGCGAGTGACGAGCACCTGAGCATCCTGCGCCGCCTCACCCGCGTGCTGGGGGACGAGGCGCTGGTGGAGCGGCTGGCGACGACGGCCGACCCGGCCGACTTGCAGGAGGCGCTCACCGGGGAGCGCCTCCCCGCTGGCCCCACGGCCGCGCCCGGCGCTGGAGCGGCGCTTCCCTACGCGGCGCAGGTCACGCTGCCCAATCCCCTGGGCATGCACGCGCGGCCCGCCACCCGACTGGCGGAACTGGTGCGCTCGCGGGGGGGGAGGGTCCGCCTGAGCCGGGAGGACACCGGGGATGAAAGCGCCGACGCCACCCGCCTGATGGAGGTGCTGGCCCTGGGCCTCACGCGCGGCACGCCCGTCACCGTCAGCGCGGACAGCCCTGAACTGCTCGCGGCCGTCACCGACGCCGTCCGCGCCGGGCTGGGGGACGACCTGACTGCGGTGCCCACGAGCGCGGCCCCCGCCCGGCGCACTCCCGTGTGGGCGCCCCGGCAGGTCGCGGCGACGGTCGAGGGCGTTCCGGCGGCCGACGGGCTGGTGATCGGCGTGACCCGGCAGTACGCCCCCCGGCCGCTCGACGTGCGCGACGAGCCGGGCGAACCCGCCGCGGAAGCCGCCCGGCTCGACGCGGCCCTCTCTGCCGCCCGGTCGGAGCTGGGCACCGTGGTCGCGGACGTGGCCGCCCGCTTCGGGGCGGACAAGGCGGCCATCTTTCAGGCGCATCAGGAACTGCTGGGGGACGAGGGGGTCGTGCAGGACGCCGTGGCCCACATCCTCGACGGGCACGGGGCTGCGTGGGCCTACCGCGAGGCGACCGGGACCCGCATCGCGGCCCTGCAAAAGCTCGACGACCCGACCCTCGCGGCCCGCGCGGTGGACCTCAGCGACGTGCAGCGGCGGGTGCTGCGGCACCTGCTCGGTCTCCGGGAAACCGACGTGGCGGCGAGCGGCCCGGTCATCCTGCTCGCGCCCGACCTGACCCCCAGCGACACCGCCCGCTTGGGGCCGGACACCCTGCTGGGCTTCGTGACCGCGCAGGGGGGACCGACCAGCCACACCGCGATCATCGCGCGCGGCCTGGGGCTCCCCGCCGTGGTGGCTGCCGGGGCCGGGGCCTTGGAGATCCCCGACGGGACCCGCGCCATTCTCGACGGTTCGGCGGGCCGCCTGTACCTCGATCCGTCGGACGCGGACGTGACGTCTGCCCGCGAACGCCAGGACGTGCTGGCCCGCGAGCGGGAGACGGCCCGCGCGGCCCGCTTCCAGCCGGGCGGCACCCGCGACGGAGCGAAGGTCGAGGTCGCCGCGAACATCAACCGGGCGGCGGACGCCTCGGACGCGCTGGAGGCCGGGGCCGAGGGTGTGGGCCTGATGCGCACCGAGTTTCTGTTCCTGGAGCGCGACTCGGCTCCCTCCGAGGACGAGCAGGAACGGGAATACCGGGCGATGGCGCAGGCCCTAGAAGGCCGCCCGCTGATTGTACGTACGCTCGACATCGGCGGGGACAAGGAGGTGCCCTACCTGGGGCTGGCCCGCGAGGACAACTCCTTCCTGGGCATTCGCGGCATCCGGCTGTGCTTCGAGCGCCCTGACCTCTTCCTGCCGCAATTGCGGGCGGTCGCGCGGGTGGCCAAGGATTACCCGAATGTCCACCTGATGTTCCCGATGGTCGCCACCCTGGAGGAGTTCCGCCGCGCCCGCGCGATCTTCGATTCGGTGCGGGAGGAGGTGGGCGCTCCCCGCGTGCCCCTCGGCGTGATGATCGAGGTGCCCTCGGCGGCATTGATCGCCGATCAGCTCGCCCAGGAGGTCGACTTCTTCTCGGTCGGCACGAACGACCTCACCCAGTACACGCTGGCGATGGACCGCCTGCATCCACAACTCGCCCGCCAAACGGACGCGATGCACCCGGCCGTCTTGCAGCTCATCGCGCGAACGGTGGAGGCCGCCCGCCGCCACGGCAAGTGGGTCGGCGTGTGCGGCGGCGCGGCGGGCGACGAGGTGGGCGCCCTGGTGCTGGCGGGGCTGGGCGTCGGGGAACTCTCGGTGAGCACGCCCCAGATCGCGGGCGTCAAGGCCGCCCTGCGAAAGCACTCGCTGGCCGAACTCCAGTCCCTGGCCGAGCAGGCGCTGGCCCAGCCCGACGCCGAGTCGGTTCGCGCCCTGGTTCAGGCGGCGCAGCCGCAAGGAGCCACGGCATGATCACGGCCGTCCCGCGGGTCGCGACCCTCACCCTGAACCCGGCCCTGGACCTCACGGTGCGGGCGGACGGCTGGCGGCGGGGCGAGGTGAACCTGGGCCAAGCGCTGCACTGGGCGGCAGGCGGCAAGGGCGTCAATGTGGCCTCCTTCCTCGCCGACCGGGGCCTGGGCGTCACCGCGACCGGCCTGCTGGGAAGCGGGAATCCGGAACAGTTCGAGACGCTGTTTCGCGCCAAGGGCATCCGTGACGCCTTCGTCCGGGTGCCTGGAGCCACCCGCGTCGGCGTGAAGCTGGTGGACGGCGCGGCGCAGGTCACGACCGACATCAACCTGCCAGGCCTGGCCGCCACACCGGAGGCGCTGGAGGACCTGGAGGAGCGGCTGCTGTCGCTCACCCAGGACCACGCGGTCTTCGTGCTCGCGGGCAGCCTGCCGCCCGGGGTGAACGCGGACTTCTACGCCCGGTTGATCCGGAGGGTGCGGGCGGCGGGCCGCTTCGTGGCCCTGGACACCAGCGGGGCGGCGCTGGGGGCGGCCCTGAGCGCGGCCACCCTCCCCGACCTCGTCAAGCCCAACATCCATGAACTGGAGGCCGCCCTGGGCCGTTCCCTGGCGGGCGAGGCCGACGTGTTGGCGGCGGCCCACGAGCTGATTCGCCGCGGCGCGGGCCTGGTGGCCGTCTCCCAGGGAGAGCGCGGCGCCCTGCTGGTCACCGCCGGGGAAGCCGTGCGTGCCCGTCCCCCGAGGGTGCGCGTGCAGAGCACCGTCGGGGCGGGGGACGCCATGGTGGCCGGTCTGGTCGCCGCCCACACCGGGGGCCTGGACCTCGCGGCGGCGGCCCGGTATGCGACCGCCTTCAGTGTGGGCGCCATCACCCGCCTCGGAGCCCACCTCCCCCCCGACACCGAACTGGACGCTTTCGCCGCGCAGGTGCAGGTGGACGTGCTGGACGGAATGGTTCAGACGTGACCCCCACCCTCTCCCCGAGCCTCAAGCCCTCTCGCCTCCCCAAGGAGACCCGCACATGGCCCACTTGGTAGCCGTCACCGCCTGCCCGACCGGGATCGCCCATACCTTCATGGCCGCCGAAGCCCTGCGCCGCGCCGCGCAGGCGGCGGGACACACCCTGCGCGTGGAGACGCAGGGCAGCGTGGGCGCCGAAGGCACCCTGACGCCTGCCGACATCGCCGCCGCCGACGGGGTGATTCTCGCCGCCGACGTGGCGGTCGACGAGGCCCGCTTCGCTGGCAAGCGCCTCATTCGCGCGACGACCGGAGAAGCCATCCGGGGGGCGGCGGCGCTCGTCGAGCAAGCCGCCGGGACGGGGACCACCCTGCCCTCCGCTGCGCCCGCCGTGAGTGCCCCCACGCCCGGGGCCGCCCGCCCCCTCAGCATCGTCGGCATCACGGCCTGCCCCACGGGGATTGCCCACACCTTCATGGCGGCCGAGGGCCTGGAGAACGGCGCGAAGGCCCTGGGCCACCGGGTCAAGGTGGAGACGCAGGGCAGCGTGGGGGCGGGCAACGCGCTCACCGCGCAGGACATCGCGGACGCCGACCTGGTGGTGATCGCCGCGGACACCAACGTGGACCTCTCGCGCTTCCAGGGCAAGCGGGTGTACCAGACAGGCACCAAACCCGCCATCCAAAACGGGCAGGCCGTGGTGCAACGGGCACTGGCGGAAGCCCCGGTGTATGGCGCGGCGGCGGGCGTGGCGGTCGCGGGAGCGCAGGGCGGCACGGACTTCGTGGCGCAGGCGAGCGCGGCCAAGGCCGCCAAGAACGCCGGGGTCCCGAGCGCCTACAAGCACCTGATGACGGGGGTGTCGCACATGCTGCCCTTCGTGGTGGCGGGCGGCCTCCTGATCGCACTGGCCTTTGCCTTCGGGGGCATCAACCCGGCACCGGGCACCTTCGGGGCGGCGCTGAGCCAGATCGGGGGCGGCACAGGGGCCTTCGGCCTCTTTATCCCGGTGCTGGCCGGGTATATCGCCTACTCCATCGCGGACCGCCCCGGACTCGCGCCCGGCATGGTCGGCGGCCTGCTCGCCGCGACGGGCGGCAGCGGGTTTCTGGGGGGCATGATCGCGGGCTTTCTGGCGGGATACGTCACCCGCACGCTCAACCGGGGCATCCGGCTGCCCCGCACCCTGGAGGGCCTCAAGCCCACGCTGCTGCTCCCGCTGCTGGGCACGGCGATCACGGGCCTGCTGATGGTCTATGTGGTGGGCCGCCCGGTCGCGGCGGCCCTCACGGCCGCGACGAACTGGCTGCGCGGCCTGGGGGACGCCTCGGCAGGTGTTCTGGGCGCCGTGATCGGCGGGATGATGGCCTTTGACATGGGGGGGCCGATCAACAAGGCGGCGTACACCTTCTCCACGGGGCTGCTGGGGTCCGAGGTCTACGGGCCCATTGCCGCCGCGATGGCCGCCGGGATGACGCCGCCGCTGGCCCTCTTCTTCGCCACGCTGCTGTTCAAGAACCGCTTCACCGCCGACGAGCGTGAGGCTGGCAAGGCCGCCGGTGTCCTGGGCATCTCCTTCATCACGGAGGGGGCCATTCCTTTCGCGGCCCGTGACCCCCTGCGCGTCATCCCGTCGCTGATGGCCGGGTCGGCGGTCGCCGGAGCGATCAGCATGGCGACCGGATGCCTGCTGCGGGCGCCTCACGGGGGCATCTTCGTGCTGTTCATTCCCAACGCCGTGACCAACCTGCCCATGTACGTGGTCGCCATCCTGACCGGGACGGCCGTGAGTACCCTGCTGCTGGGCGTGCTCAAGCGCCCGGTGGCGGCGCCAGCGGCCGACGTCGCGCCGCCCATCACCAACCCCGCGGCCGACTGAACGCGACTGCGCGACGGCACGCTGAAGAGTCACCCTGTCAATTGCCGGCAGGGTGATTCGCTCTTAGGCAAGGCACGGCCAGGAAGCTTGGTCCAGTACGGGACTGGCGTCAGCGCGTGAGGGGCTCGTGCCGCGGACTGGTCGGGGATCCGGACTAGGTCAGCGGCACCGTGAAGGTCACCGCCGTGCCCTGGTCAGGTGCGCTGCTGAGCTCGATGTGCCCGCCGTGCGCTTCCACGATGGACTTGCAGATGCTCAGGCCCAGGCCGCTGCCGCCCACGCTGCGGGAGGGATCGGCCCGGTACAGGCGGCCGAACACGTGCGGCAGATGCTCCGGGGCGATCCCGCTCCCGGTGTCCTGCACGGTGACCCGCAGGCCTTGAGGTCCTGCCTGGGCTTGGACGGTGACCTCACCTCCGGGGGGCGTGTGGGCCAGGGCGTTGTTCAGCAGGTTGTGGATGACCTGCCGGATGCGCACGCGGTCCAGGTCGGCGGTCAGGGTCACGCTTGGCACGGCGGCCCGCAACGCCACGCCCTTCTGGGCCGCCACCTCCCGGACATTGCCAACGGCCTCGGTGATGACCTCGCCCAGGTCAGTCGGCTGCCGGTGAATCGGCAACTCGCCCGCGTCGGCCAGGGACAGGAAGCGCAGGTCATTGACCAGTTGCGCCACATGCTGGGTCTCGCGGTGTAGCCGCCCCAGACGTTCGGGGGTCGGCTTGAAGGTGCCGTCCAGAATGGCTTCCAGCGTTCCAGCGATCACCGACAGCGGCGTGTTGAGGTCGTGGGCGATGTCGGCAGTCAGTTGCCGCCGGGCCTGCTGCTGACGCACGACCTCCCGGTGCATCTCTCCGAAAGCGGTGAGAACTTCCCCGAACTCGTCCCGGCGGGCCACCCGCATGGGGGCAGGTTCCTGCCCACGTTGCAGGGTCCGGATGCCCCCCAGCAGTTCGCGCAGGGGTCGCAACAGGGTGCGGGAGAGCAGCAGGCCCATTGCGGCCGCAAGCAGGGTGGCGCCCAGCATGGCCCAGCCGATGGCGCTGACTGTTCGCGCCAGGAATTCCTCCCCGCGCCGGTCTGGGGTCAGGCCCATCCCCGAGGGCACCACGTAGGCCACCACCTCGCCGTTCAGGGTCACGGGGGTTTCGGGACGCCCCGAAACTTGGCCGCCCTGCGGGACGTCCCGCGTGGGGAACACCGCCCGTCGCTGGGGATCCAGCACGAGCCAAGGACTGCGCACTTCCCGGTTGCCGTTCCCCGGTCCCGGCTGGGGTGGCCCGTTCTCCCCGTCCTGCCGGGCAGGAGGTGTAGGCCGGAAGCCGCTCACGGTGCCGCTCTCCCGCACGTACGCCTGCACCTCCGCAGCCAGCGCCTCGCGGGCCTGCGCTCCGAGCAGGGCATTGAATTCCGAGCGCGTGGTCGCCGCTGAAATCAGGCCGACCGTCCCCAGCGTGACCGCACTGACCAGCACGAAGGCCAGTGTCAGGCGCCACGCCAGGGTCTGCCAGAAGGGCCGTTTCACCGCTCCGGCCCAGGATTCAGGCGGTAGCCCACGCCGAACACCGTCTCGATGATCCGGGGCTGTCCCGGCTGCTCCTCGATTTTGGTGCGCAGGTTCCGCACATGTACGTCGATGGTGCGCTCGGACCCAAGGGCTTCTTCCTGCAATTGTTCCAGCAGCTCGCTCCGCGAAAAGACTCGGCCTGGCGCCCGCAGAAAGGCCGTCATCAACTCGAACTCCGAGCGGGTCAGCTCTGCCCGCTGGCCCCGAACGTGAAAGAGGCGCGATGTGGCGTCGAGTTCGAGTTCCCCAGCCCGCAGGACCGTACCCGCCGGAGTCTCCTGGCTGCGGCGCAGGTGCGCCCGGACGCGTGCGAGCAATTCGGCCATGGAAAAGGGCTTGGTGACGTAGTCGTCGGCCCCCAGCTCCAGCCCCAGCACCTTGTCGAGTTCCGTGTCCTTGGCCGTCAGAAAGATGACCGGCACCCCCTCGGTGGCCCGGAAGCGGCGCAAGAATTCCAGGCCATCCATGCCGGGCATCATGACGTCGAGGAGCACCAGGTCGGGCCGGTGGTGCCTGGCCTCGAGCAGCCCCTCGGCGCCATTCGAGGCCACCCGGACCTGATACCCGTGCTCGGTGAGGTACTCGCGCACCATGTCCCGCACACCGGGGTTGTCCTCCACGATCAGGATGTTTTTCATCTCCGGGCCTCACAGCAGGGAAACACGGTGATCCAGGGGAAGGGCGTAACCATGCTGCAATCTGCCATAGAGGAATCTCTTCTCCGTGTGGCCATGGGTATCCTGCCGCGGCACAAAGGGCGTGGAAGTGGGACGCTGCACCCGGCTTCCACGCCCTCACATCGGGTTACCGGCGCTGCGGGCCCCGCGGGGCGGCCTGCTCGGGTTGGGCAGCAGCGGCGCTGAGATCCACGACCTCCCGTGTTCCATTGCGCTCGACAACCGCGAACTTTGCCGCCTGTGCCGCCTGGGTCAGGGCCGCCTGCGGAGCCCCAGCGTTACCAGACAGCGTGATGCTCTGGATCACCCGCCCCCCGTTCAGCGGATCGGCGGTGTAGAAGGTCACCCGGCTGGCGCCCTGAAGGGCACGGCTCAACACGTCCAGGTCGCTGCGGGGTTGCGGCGCGGCGGCCTGGTTGCCCGTCCGCGGCTCAACGGCGCGGTCACGGGACGGAGCGGCACGCTGGGTCCGGTCGGCATTCCCATTTTGCGCGTCCCGCGTTCCCCGGTTGCCGTCATGTTCCTGACCTGCCTGGGGCCGGTTCCGGGCATCCTGAAGGGCCACCACCCGCTGACCGGTGGGCGTCGTGACCACCGCGTGTGTGGCGCCGGCGGGAGCATTCTGGAAGAGGTCGCCGCGCGGGGTGGTCACCGACGTGGTGCCCAGCCGCTGACCGCCTTGAAGCGGGTCGCCCCGGTAGTAGGTCACCTGGGGGGCCTGGGTCTGAGTGGTTGGCGTCCGCTGCCCGGCCGTCGCGGGGGCCGTGGTGCGGGGTCCAGCATTGGCGCTGCCCGGAGCGGCAAGGGCACTGCTGACGAGGACGGCGGCGGCGAGGACAGGGGTCAACAGGTTCAGTCGATTACGCATGGTTGGGTCTCCTTAGGTGGGCACTGGGCTCACCTGCCGGGAAGTATGGAAGTGGGGTGTTCAGGCGAGAGGCAGGAGATGTTCAGAACTTGTGAGCCGGAGTACCGGGAGCGGGGCAGACCGTCCGCGGGGCACCTGGCCGCCAGCGGCGAGCGACGGTTCCCAACAGGCATCCGCAAAAATCCAGAAGCCGAGCATTCGGCTTCTGGATGGAGGGGACATGCTTCGCGAGGTGCCGCGCTGCGTGTGGGAGGTCAGCTCACATCCCCGCGGCTTCGATATCGGTGTCTTGGCTGCTCCACGCCTCCTGAGATGCACCACTCTGCACGTCGCCACTGTAGACCGAGATGTCCAGCGAGGACCGGCCCAATTCATCCTCGACCTCACCCAGCAGCAGGGTGTAGGTGCCGTTTTCTGCGATCGTGACCGCCGTGTGCAGGATGTCCTGCTCCCCAGGAGATAGGAAGAAGGGGGTCACGACGACCTGGTGGGTCCCGGAAGTAAGGTCACGGGGAAACATCATCACCGAGTTGGGAAAGACGTTGTCGAAGACCAGCCGTCCGTCCACGTAGACGTCCACCACACCGCTCTGACCAGACTGATTGGAGAAGTAGGCAGGCGTGGCCGAAGCCGCGGGCGTCACCACGGCGGCGGTCAGGAGGGTGGACAGCAGCAGGGACTTCAGAAACTTGGGAGTACGCATCAGAGATTTTCCTTTCGGGTGCCAGGGCACCGGGGGAGGTGTGGACGGCGGCTGGAAGTGGCAGTGAAGAAAAGGCCGTCCTTGTCCTTCCTTCGCTCACGGGTGGAGTATGCGGAAGGGGTGTTCAGAGCCCGGGCATGACGTGTTAGGAACTTGTCAGCTTCTCCTGAGGAGATCCGAGCCACTGATGGCGTGCTTCCACGTCGCTGAGGACGACAACCTGCCACCCCTGCGAGCACCCGGCTCGGCAGAGGTGACCGGGCAGGCAGCCTTGTGCGGAGGACGCGGGGGTGCGACGCCGACTCCCAGACCCCAACCGGCTCCTGCGCCCGTCACGCCTCCACCGTCGAGCATGTATTGCCCGAACTGTGCGGCCGCCCGTGCGGCGGGAATGGCCCCGGTGCGGGTGGGGCAGCCGGGGTATGGGCGGCACTTTGACCGCGATGGGGTGGGGTGCGAGTGAAGCAAGAGTTGTTGCTGGTGGACAACGGGGCTGGGCTCGCTGTCTGCGCTCCCGGGAAGGTTCGCGGCGGGCAGAGGCTTGGCTGTCACGCGTTCCGTATCCATCTCGACCAGCACCGAAAGGACGGTGGGTTGGCGTGAGGGGAGGCCACGGTACAGTGGGCCATGTCCCTGTCTCTGCTGGAGCACCGGTGAGTCTGTCTCCCGGGGCCACGCCCCCAGCGGTGCCGCTCGCGCTGCTGGAAGAGGTCATCACCACCTATGACCTGCCTGGCCCGGTGAGTC
The DNA here is from genome assembly GCF_024171495.1 of Deinococcus sp. HSC-46F16. NCBI lineage: Bacteria > Thermotogati > Deinococcota > Deinococci > Deinococcales > Deinococcaceae > Deinococcus > Deinococcus sp. HSC-46F16. The sequence goes on along the minus strand of NZ_JALJZW010000003.1, from coordinate 8,769 downwards.
TGGCCTGGTTGCGCCGCGGTTTCAACGACCACTACGAGGTCACGGCCGGTGCGGCCCGCTTTATCCTGCGCGTCTACCTGCCGGACAAACCCTACATCCGGAGCCCGAGCGACTTTCAGGCAGAGGTCGACGCCTTGAACGTCTTTGCCACGGAGGGCCTCCCGGTCAGCGCCCCGGTGCCCGACCGGCATGGGGCTCTCCTCAAGGTGCTGGACACGGATGGACAGCGCCGTCCCCTCGCCCTCTTCACCTATGCCCACGGCGAGGAACGGCACGGGCGGGACTTCACGGAGACGGCGGCCAGGGACCTGGGCACGACCCTGGCCCAGCTCCACCTGGTGGCAGACGAGCGAAACCTCGGGCAAGGCCGCTACACCCTGGATGAAGAGTTCCTCGTCGACCGCCCCATCGCTGCCCTGCGCCGCGCCCTAGGACCGGACGCCGACGGCCTGGAAGCTTACGGGAAGACCCTGAAGGCTGGCCTCCGGAACCTTCCCCGTGCCCAGGGAGCGTTCGGGTTCATTCACGGGGACCTGCACACGGGAAACCTGCGGGTGGAGCAGGGCCGATGCACAGTGTTCGACTTCGACCATGGAGGGCAAGGCTGGCGGGCCTATGACCTGGCGGTGTTGAGGATGAGTCTCCCGGATGGACCGTGGGCGGCCCTTCTGGAGGCGTACCGCTCCGTCCGCCCCTTCAGTGCAGAGGAGGAAGAGGCCCTGCCGCTGCTGGCCCGGGTTCGGGAACTGTGGGATCCGGGAGACTTTCTCGCGATGCTCTACACCGGGGCGTGGGGACCACCCACCCTCCCGGAGAAGGGGCTCGAACGGATCCGGACCCAGGTTCAGGGATGGCTGGACGTCGGCAGCGGAACCTCTCCAGAAGAGCGGTCCTGAACTGACTGGGGAATGAGTCCGTCGCGGCTTCGGGAGGGTCCTGATTCGCATGAAGCCCTTGGACCTCCAGCTCGCGAAGCACGCGACGGACTACATCAATGTCTGTCAACACGACGATTCATACCCACAGAGCGTTGAGCGGTGGAGAGTGACCTCCCTGTTCGCAGAAAGAGTCCACGCCCTCTGCACCCTCGTCATTCAACCCCAGAAGATCAGCTTCAGAAGAGTTGTCAGTGAACTCCCGCTCGTCTCCAGGCAAGTCGCCCGGATGTCCCGGCAGTGCTGGGCTTCAGCGCGGAGTTGTTCAGCACGGTCCCTTGAAAAATCAACGTAGCTCACGGCGCGCTCCTTGGCCGGTGGGCATCCTCGCTCAGCGGCTGTTCCTAGGGTGCGCGGAACGGTCGTGCCGCACATCTGCCCAGTTGCCCACTGGAGCTGCGCCGGATGGCTGAGGGATCTGATGAGAGAAGGGGGTGTGACCTCCGCACCCCTCACAACGTCCTCGACCGCGCCGTGGAACCTCTATATGGCCTCAAGGCAGGCAGCACCAAGGCCCAGCACCTGGGCGTACTGCTGGCCCAGTACCAGCAGCTCGTGCCCACTTTGGAGAGTCAGACGAAGCCTGCCAAGGCCCGCCGAAAGGGGGCGAGCGCTCAGGCATCACCGTCCTCACGCCTGAGAAGAGCAGGCCCCGTTCCTGGTAAGATGTTGCCAGTATACGAACGGTCCAGTTCACCCTCCGGCACTACCTGGCCGCGCATGGCCTGAGCGCCTACCGCCTGGCCCAGGCAGCGCGTGGGCGGGTCAGTGAGCGCACCGTGTACGCCCTGGCGCGGGGCGAAGCGAGCCGTGTAGACCTGGGCACCTTGGGAGCGGTGATGAGCACGCTGGAGGAACTGACCGGCAAGCCAGTCGGCCCGGCCGACCTGCTGACGGCCGTCACGGTGCCGGGGCCTGACCGTGAGGCGCGGGCGTGGCTGGACGGGGACGCCTCACACCTGGGGGAGTTCGGGGCCTATGACTGGGGCGGTGCAGATCCCTACTCCCTGGGCGAGCCGGTGCGGGTGGGGCTTGACGGTGAACTCGTCATTGGTGGCGAGTGACGGCGGCCCTGACGCCCGGCGCGGTGTTCGTGGCGGACTTCCCCGAGCACGACCCCAGCGGACACGAGCAGGAAGGCTCCCGGCCCGCCGTTCTGGTGGGGTTGCCCACGAATGCGGGACGGCCCCGCTTCCCAGTGTTGATGCTGGCCCCGGCCACGACTTTTCGGGGGCAGGCGTGGGTGACGGCCGCCCCCGACCTCTGCCCGGTCCTGCGGGCCGGAGTTGGTGGCCTGCGGGTGAACTCGGTGGCCCTGGTGGACCAGACCCGTGCCCTCGACGCTTCACGGGTGTTCCGCTACCTGGGCACCCTGGCGCCGGAGGACTACGCCCCGGTTCGGGCGGCCGTGCGGTTGATCTTCGACCTTTGAAGGGACCAGATCGGCGCGGCCGGGCGTCTCACCAACGTCAATTGGTGTGACGAGGACACGGTCCACAATTCTTGTTCCAGCTCAAAAACGCCGGTATGCGCACCGCCGCGGCTCACGCAAGCGCCCTTCGTGGTCAAGGTTTGAGCCTCCGGGCCGTGGCCGCTCAACTCGAGGCCTGTGGCGTCCAAACCCGTCAGGGTGGGCCTTGGAATGCGGTGCAAGTGAAACGTGTCCTGGGCAGACAGAAGTTGAATCCGCCTGACACAATTGCATGAGAAGCACAGATCAAAGACTTGTGACTGTGTTCCTCGCCGTGCTGGACGAGGTTCCCCAGCCTCTTCGCAGGCCCTGAACGGCGTAGAAAAATCGCCCTCCCAAACAGCCTTGCTCTGTCCGTGGGACAATTTTAAGGAGGGCCGAGGACGCGGGTGGCGTTCGTCCTTCGGGTTCTGCAGTTTGATTTTTACCCTCCTATGCCCCGAATGAGGAGACCGTAGCCATCCAGAAACTGCCGCCACTGCTCGAAAGCGGTACTTTCTTCCCGCTCGCTTGTGCAATCCCTTCACTCTGCACCTGGTAGCAACTTTCTTAAACCACCGCCGGGGTCTGTGCCGCTGGGGCCGTGGCCCCAGAGTTGCCGGACGGAAGCGGCCTGGGGAACCGGCCTTTACCCTGGTGCCCGCTCCCCGGGGACCGGCGGTGACGCGGCGCGGTAGAGCTTGGCGGGGCGGCCCCCCAGGCCGTACTGGTGCTCCAGCCGGGCGCGGCCCTGGCGAACCAGGAATTCCAGGTACCGCCAGGCCGTGACCCGCGAGAGCTGGGTCCGGTCGCCCACCTCCTCCGCGCTGAGGGGCGAGTCGGACCCACCCAGCACCCCTGAGACCCGCTCCAGGGTGTGCGGGTCGATGCCGCGCGGCAGGGGCTCGGGCGTTCCCCGCCCGCCTCCCAGCAGCCGGTCGAGCTGCGCCTGCTCCAGCGTGCCCGGCGGCAGGCGGCGGGTCCGGTGCCGGGCGACCACCTCGGCCAGCCGCGCTCCCGTGAAGGGCTTGATCAGGTAGTCGAAGGCGCCCCCGGCCAGGGCAAGGCGCACCGAGGCCTCGTCGTCGGCGGCCGTGATCAGCGCCACGTCGGTCGTCAGGCCCCCGGCCCGCCACTCCTGCAAGAGGCGCAGGCCGCTGCCGTCCGGCAGGTGCACGTCGAGCAGGATCAGGTCGGGCGACAGGGCGGTCACCAGCGCCCGGGCCTGCGCCAGTGTGACGGCGCTCCCGACGACATGCACGCCGGGATCACGCTCCAGCAGGTCCCGGTTCACCCGCGCCACCCGCAGGTCGTCCTCGACGAGCAGGACCCGCACCGGGGTCACGGCGTCTCCCGGGGGGTCAGGCGGGGGGGCGGCAGGTCGACCTGAAACACGGTGTGCCCGGCCCGGCGGGTGTGCCGGATCTCACCGCCCAGGGCCGCCACGCGGGCGTGGACGCCCGCCAGCCCGTAGCCCCGGCCCTCGCCCTTGCTGCTCGCCCCCCGCAGGAAGAGCCGGGCGGCGAGGTCGTCCCGCACGCCGGGGCCGGAGTCCTCGACCTCGATCTGGGCGCCCTCGGGGTCCTCGCCCACCGAAACCCGCACGGTGCCGGGGCGGCCCCCCAGCGCCTCGAAGGCGTTGTCGGTGAGGTTGCCCACCGCCGTCACCAGCAGGTCGGCGTGCCGCTCCCAGGCGGCCGAGAGGCTGCTGCCGGGCACGACCTCGAAGGTGACGCCCAGTTCCTGCGCCCGCTCGCGCTTGCCCGCCAGCAGCGCGACCAGCCGGGGCACCTGGATGTCGCGCAGGAGTTGCCGGAACTGCGCTCCCTGCTCGATTTCCGAGTCGAGGACCCGCCGCGCCTCGTCCGGGCGGCCGAGTTGCAACAGGCCAGACAACACATGCAGGCGGTTCTGGTACTCGTGGGTCTGTGCCCGCAGCACGTCCACGAAGCCGCGGGCGTGCGTCAGCTCGTCGGCCAGCGCGAGGGCCTCGGCGCGGTCCCGGAAGCTGGCGACCACCCCGCCGCGCTCCAGCGGCTCGACATTCACCAGCACCGGCTGCCCGCACAGGGTGAGTTCCACGTTCTGCTGCCGGGCGCCGCCCGTGCCGCGCAGGTGCGCCCAGAGTTCGGCCCAGACCCCCTTCAGCGGGGACGGCAGCGGGGGGCGGCCCAGCGCCTCGGCCGCCCGCTCGCTCGCCAGGGTGAGGGCGCCCGTGGCGTCCACGGCGATCACTCCCTCGCGCAGCGCCGCCAGCACCGCCCGCTGCTGCCCCACCAGCGCGGCGATCTGCTCGGGTTCGAGGTTCAGGATCTGGGCGCGGAGGGTGCGGGCGGCCCAGACCGCGCCTGCCAGCCCCAGCGCCAGCGCCAGCAGCACCCAGGGGGCCAGGCTCCGCAGGGCCTGCCGCACCAGCGACCACGCCTGCGGCATCAGGTAGCCGGTGCTGACCACCCCCACGACCTGCCCGCCCGGCGTGCCCCCAGCCCAGATCGGCACCTTGCCGCGCACGCTCAGGCCCAGGCTGCCCCGCGCCACGCTGACCCCCTCGCGGCCCGCCAGCGGCGCGGCGTTGTCCCCTCCCTCCATCGGCCGCCCCAGCCGCTCCTGGACCGGATGGGCCAGCCGGATGCCCTGACGGTTGCCCACCACGATGAAGTCGGCTCCCGCCGCCGATCGCAAGACTTCTACCGCCGCGTTCAGGGCCGGGTCCTGCTGTCCCCGCTCGGCGCCCCGGATCACGTTGGGCAGCCCGGCCACCAGGCGGCTGGCGGTCAGCGCCCGTTCCCCCAGTTGCTGCCGGGCCTGACCGTACAGGTAGGAGGTCTGCACCCCCACCAGCAGCAGGGTCATCGCGCACAGCACCAGCAAGTGCAGGCGCACCAGACGCCCCTGCAAGCCGGACGGGGGCAGGGCCAGGCGGGCAGCAAAACGGTTCACGGTGGTCCACCCATTCTAGGCCCCCCGCCGGGAGGAACCCTTTCGTGCATTTCGTGCACCACTGTGCGTTCCGTGCATGAAAAAAGTCGTTTCACACGTCAAAAACCTTGCCAAGCCGGGGGAAGGAGAGTACGCTGCAGGAGTCGAAACAGTTCCAAGTGGGGAGAGGGTCAGGCCGGGCCTGACTCGCGCCCTCACGGAGGTTGTCCATGAAGAAAGTGCTTTCGCTGGCGCTGCTCCTGTCCCTCGCGCCGCTCACGGCGGCCCAGTCGCTTTCGGGCCTGCGAATCATGGCCCCGGCCAGTCCGGGGGGCGGGTGGGACCAGACCTCCCGCGCCATCCAGACCGTGCTGCAAAATCAGGGGATCGTGCGGCCCGTGCAGGTGTACAACGTGCCGGGAGCGGGCGGCACCATCGGCCTGGCGCAGCTTTACAACGCGCGGGGGGACGACAAGCTGCTGATGACGATGGGCCTGGTGATGGTGGGGGCGGTGCAGACCAACGCCAGCCGGGTGGACCTGTCGCGGGTCACGCCCATCGCGCGGCTCACCGGGGAATACGAGGTGGTCGTGGTGCCCGCCGCCAGCCCCTACCGCACCATGCGTGACCTGACGGCGGCCTGGAAGGCCAATCCCGGCGCGGTCGCCTTCGCGGGCGGGAGCGCTGGGGGCACCGACCACATGCTGGTCGGCCTGCTCGCCCAGGCGGCGGGCGTGGACCCCCGCAAGATGAACTACGTGCCCTTCAGCGGCGGGGGCGAGGCCCTGGCCGCCCTGCTGGGCAACCAGGTTGCGGCGGGCGTGGCGGGTTACGGCGAGTTCGAGGCCCAGATCAAGGCTGGGCGCCTGCGCCTGCTGGGCATCAGTGCGCCCAAGCGCCAGGCGGGCATCTCGGCCCCCACCTTCAAGGAGCAGGGCCTGAACGTGGAACTCGCCAACTGGCGCGGGATCGTGGCACCCCCCGGCATCAGCGCCTCGGAGAAGGCCGCGCTGGTTGCCGCGATGGACCGTCTGCACGCCAGCAAGGCCTGGAAGGACATCCTCAAGGAACGCAACTGGACCGACCTGTACCTCAGTGGAAACAAGTTCGACGTGTTCCTCAAGCTGGAGGCCAACCGGGCGCGGAACATCCTGCGGGACATCGGGCTGATCAAGTGACCTCCCTGGCCGGGACTGCCGCGCTTGAGCGGTCCCGGCCACGGCCAATCCTGCGAGGAACCTCCTATGACGACCCCTCCGTCCCGCCGGGCCTCCCGCCCGGCGGTCAGTCTGCCTGACCTCCTCGTCGCCTTGGGGGTTACCCTGCTGGGCCTGCTGCTGCTGCTGGGCAGCCTGCACATCCCCTTCGGCATCAACGCGGTGGTTGGCCCCCGCGTCTTCCCCCTGATCGTGAGCGTGGGCCTGATCGTCCTGGGCGCCGTCCTCACGCTGAACGTCCTGCGCGGCGAGCGGGCCGAACCCGCCAGCGAGGAGGACACCGACCCCGACGCGCCCGTGCGTCTGGGTCCCCCCGCCCTGATTCTGGGGGGGCTGGTGGTGGGCGCCCTGCTCCTGCCCTCCCTGGGGTTCGTGCCCGGCACGGCCCTGATGTATGTCAGCGTGGCCACCGCGCTGGGTGAGCGGCGCTGGCTCCTCGTGGTGGGGGTCGCGCTGGCCCTCTCGCTGATCACGTACCTGGTCTTCACGCGGGGCCTGGGGCTGACCCTGCCTGCCGGGGTGCTGCGGGGGGTGCTGTAGATGGAGGCCCTGACGGCCCTGGCGGCGGGTTTCGGGACCGCCCTCACGCCGCTGAACCTGCTGTGGGCCTTGATCGGCGTCACGCTGGGCACCCTGGTGGGGGTGCTGCCCGGCATCGGCCCGGCCCTCACGGTGGCGCTCTTGCTGCCCGTCACGGCGCAGCTTCCCCCGGTCAGCGCCTTCATCATGTTCGCGGGCATCTACTACGGCGGGATGTTCGGCGGCTCGACCACCAGCATCTTGCTGAACACGCCGGGCGAGTCGAGTTCGATCATCACCGCGCTGGAGGGCAACAAGATGGCCCGCCGGGGCCGGGCGCCCGCCGCGCTGGCGACGGCCGCCATCGGCTCCTTCGTGGCCGGGACGCTGGGCACGCTGCTGCTGACCTTCGCCGCGCCCGCCCTGGCCGACATCGCGGTGCAGATTCCCCCGGCGGCCAAGTTCGCGCTGATCCTGCTGGCGTTCATCACGGTCAGCGCGACCTTCAGCGGCTCCCCTCTGCGCGGATTGATCAGCCTCTTGTTCGGGCTGACCATCGGGCTGATCGGCACTGACCTCCAAAGTGGGCAGGCCCGCTTCACCCTGGGCCGTCCCGAACTGCTCGACGGCATCGAGTTCGTGACGGTGGTGATCGGCCTCTTTGCCATCGGGGAGACGCTGTACGTGGCGAGCCGCTACCGCCGGGGCGGGGCCGACGTGATCCGGCTGGCGGGCAATGCCCACATGTCGCGCGAGGACTGGCGGCGCAGTTGGAAACCCTGGCTGCGCGGCACGGCGCTGGGCTTTCCCTTCGGGGCGCTTCCGGCGGGCGGGGCGGAGGTGCCCACCTTCCTGAGCTACAGCTTGGAGCGGCGCCTGACCAAGCATCCAGAGGAATTCGGCCAGGGGGCCATCGAGGGCGTCGCCGGGCCGGAAGCCGCCAACAACGCGGCGGCGGCGGGCGTGCTCGTCCCGCTGCTGACCCTGGGCCTCCCGACGAGCGCGACGGCGGCGATCCTGCTGGCAGCCTTTCAGGGGTACGGGCTGCAACCCGGCCCGCTGCTCTTCGTGACGAACACCGAGCTGGTGTGGGGGTTGATCGCCTCGCTGTACATCGGCAACGTGATGCTGCTGGCGCTGAATCTCCCGCTGGCCCCGGTGTGGGCGCGGCTGCTCCTCATTCCGCGCCCCTTCCTGTACGCGGGCATCCTGGTGTTCTCGACGGTGGGCGTCTACTCACTGAACAACAGCGTCTTCGACCTGCTGCTGCTGGCCCTTTTCGGGCTGATCGGCTACGGGATGCGCCGCTTCGCCTTCCCGGTCACGCCCGCCATCATCGGGGTGGTGCTGGGGCCGAGCGCGGAGTCGCAGTTCCGCACCGCCCTGCAACAGAGCAACGGCGACTTCAGCATCTTCGTGCGCCAACCACTGACCGCTGCCATTCTGCTGATCGTGGTGGCAGCGCTGGTGCTGCCCGCGCTGCTGCGGGGACGGAGCCGTCCGGCCTGACCGGGCGAACCAGAGCGGCGGGCGACCCGATCGTGAGGTCGCCCGCCGCTGTTGGGTGTTTATGCCGTGGCTCTAAAGCCTAGCCGGTTGCCCGCCGGGTCGAGCAGGGTGAGTCCGCTTCCGTCCCGCGTGAAGGGGACTCCGGCGGCCTCCAGGTGCGCGGCCAGCCGCTCGACCTCGGCGGCTCCGGGCAGCGTCAGCTCCACGCCCAGCAGCCGGG